>JASFKE010000289.1:0-5862 GCA_050118795.1 Desulfobacteraceae bacterium
CCTGGAAGATTACTTTAGAGTATACACGGCCAAAACCATTATCTCACAGCCTTTGATGCTGACCAATAACCAAGATAAGTTTGACATCAAGATAAAGGTGATTGGCGGCGGCATCATGGGCCAGGCCGGCGCCATCCGCCACGGGATTACCAAAGCGTTGATCGAGTTTGATCCGGATTTGCGCTCATCCCTGAAAAAAGCCGGGTTTGTCAGGCGTGATCCCCGTCAAAAAGAGCGTAAAAAATACGGTCAAAAAGGCGCCCGCGCACGTTTCCAATTCTCCAAACGTTAATCTGGAACCGCTATATTCAACAACACGATACGGGAACCGCCCTGGTGGCGGTTTCCTTTTTGTGTTTCATGGGTTGTATATATAGGCTTTAAGATATTGTTTTTGGCAAGGCTATAGGATGGTGATCTCATCCGGATATCGCCCCAACTGCTTCAACCCCGCACCCGTGACCACATGGGTGTTCTCTATCCCCACCACCCCTTTTCCCGGAAATATCAGCTTGGGTTCCAATGCAATCACCATATTCTCGGTTAGGGGCGTCTGCTGACCTTTGGCGATAATAGGGTTCTCATCCAGCTCCAAACCCACGCCGTGGCCGATAAATTTGATTCGATTGGCCTGGGCTCCCATAAAATGGTCACTGAAACCTGCCTCGGCAGCCAAGGTTACGCCGAGATCGTAAATCCGGCCCACCGGGACGCCAGGTATGGCCGCCGACTTTATGCGCTCCTGAAGCATCAGCATGGCCTCGTGGCCGGCCATCAGATCGTCCGGAAGCGATCCCAATGCGAAAATGCGGGTATGGTCGCTGATGTAGCCGTTGAGCGCAAAGGCGTAATCCAATAATACGGGTTCATGACGTCTGATGGGGGTGAATCCGGCCCCCTGGGCCACCGCCGGATTGGGCGCCCTGCCGCCGGTGGGCGACGCCATATAACTCGGCACCGCCGCAGATGCGCCGCTCATCAGATGGCCGTAAAACAGTTCGCCTCCGAACATGCGCATGCGAATGATGCCCTGGTGGCCAAGTTTGCGGGCGTGTGCCTCTACCAGGCCGGCCAGTTCCAATTCGGTCATGCCTTCTCTTAGAATTTGCCCGGTATACGCAGCGACGCGGTCTGAACATTGGGCGGCCTGGGCAATAAGATTGATTTCATATTCGGATTTGACGGCGCGCAGGTGGCGAATGGTCACAGATATATCCCTTACATCCGGCCCTTCGAAAATCATCTCATACACCCTGAACAGATTCACCGGCAGCACATCGAGTTCGAGCCCCAGAGTCAGGGGCATGGGCAGAGCGTGCTCTTTTATAATACCGGGAATCTGTTTTGGGCTTGCCAGGGGTACGATATTCTCGATGGGGGATTCCGCCCGGGCCCGGGCCAGACTCTTACGCGCCATGAGCAGCGGTTTGCCCTGTGCCGGAATATAGAGGTGGCTCTGCTGGATGGTGCCGGAAAAGTAATAGAGATCACTGTTTTGAACGATGAGGGCGCCGTCGCACTGCTGGTTTTGCAGCTCGGTTTGCAGCCGCGCGATACGGCTGTGGATCTCGGCTGACGGGACATTGTTTTGGGTATCGAACATGGCCGTTCTCTCCACCAATTAGATGGTTAGACCACTTTCCAGCAACGCACGTGATGTTGATCAGCCACCTTAACCATGGCGGGTGGTTCATCTATGCAATCACGATCATACCCGGGGCATTGGTTGCCAAACGAGCACCCTTGGTGCGGTGTTGTATCGGGTTGCTCAATCCCGACTTGGGGTGACCATCCGATCTGGGTGGTTTCCGGAACCGCTGCCAGCAGTTTGAGCGTATAGGGGTGTAGGGGATGATCGAAAAGTTCGGTTGCCGGCGCCGACTCCACTATCTGTCCCCGGTACATGACACATACATGGTCGCAAATGTAGCTGACCACGTTCAAATCATGGGAGATAAAGAGATAGCTCAACCCCAATTCCTTTTGCAAGTCTTTGAGCAGATTGATGATCTGCGCCTGAATGGAGACGTCCAAGGCAGATATGGGTTCGTCGCACAGGATCAGCCGGGGCGATACGCTCAGTGCTCGGGCGATGCCCACCCGCTGGCGTTGGCCGCCGCTGAATTCGTGGGGATAACGTCCAGCGCTGGCGGCCGGCATGCCGACCATTTCCAGCAGCTGTTTGATTCGTTCTTGCTGTTCGGTTTTGTCGTGAATGCCGGCCATACGAACCCCATCGGATATGGTTTGGGCCACGGTCATGCGCGGATTGAGAGAGCTGTAAGGATCCTGGAAGATCATCTGGATCTTAGTGCGCATCGGTTTAAACTGGTGTTCGTTGAGCGCCGTGATATCCAGTCCCTCAAATTGAACAGTGCCGGCGTCGGAATTGAGCAGGCGTAAAATCAGGCGTGCCACCGTTGATTTGCCGCATCCGCTTTCGCCCACCAGTCCCAGGGTTTGGTTGTTTTGAATCGTAAGATCGACACCATCCACCGCCCGGACATAGCTGCCCACCCGTTGAAGAAATCCTCTGCGGACGGGAAAGTATTTCTTCAATCCCTCAACAGTAAGTATCTTTTGTGCCGTTGGGGTCATGTGTGCTGCCTTCCAGAGATATCTTTAGTGGAAAAGAGAACCGGGCATCGCGCTTGGTGCCCCTGCCCATAGTCGCAAAGATCGGGAAATACTTCTTCGCAAACGGGCTTACGGTATTCGCAGCGCGGGTGGAAAGGGCACCCCTGAGGCTTGTAGGCCGGATGGGGAACGCTGCCGGGAATGCTATAGAGGCGCTGGCCCCGTTTCTCTTTGGTCGGTAGTGCATCCAGCAGTGCCATGGTGTAGGGGTGGCTGGCATGGCCAAAGATGTGTCCGGTGTTGCCTTGCTCCACTACGACTCCGGCATACATGACGTAAACCTGATCGGCAATGGCCGCCACCACCCCCAAGTCATGGGTGATATACTGAATGGCCATTTTTTTGCGTTCTTTAAGATCTTTGAGAAGGCTCAAAATTTGGGCCTGCACCGTCACGTCCAGGGCGGTTGTGGGTTCGTCGGCGATGATCAGGTCCGGCTCGCAGGCCAGTGCCATGGCGATCATCACCCGCTGCCGCTGACCGCCGCTGAGTTGGTGAGGATAATCCCCCATGCGTCGCTGCGGCTCTACGATGCCCACATCTTCAAGGATTTCGATGGTGCGGCGCCGGACTTCATCCTCAGGTGCCCTTTCATGGGACAGGAGTGCTTCACTGATCTGATCGCCAATGGTGAAAACAGGATTCAGGGAGGTCATGGGCTCTTGGAAGACCATCGCAATGCGCCTGCCGCGCAAATCACGCATCTGGTCCGGTGACATATCCAACAAGGATTGATCCTCAAGGGTGATTCGGCCACCGACGATTTTGGCAGGGGGCTGTTTGAGCAATCCTAAAATGGATAGTGCGGTAACCGTTTTCCCACAGCCCGACTCTCCAACTATGCAGACCGTCTCCTGACGATGAATTTTAAAATCCACACCGTCCACCGCACGGGCCACGGGACCGTCACCCACAAAGTGGACTTGGAGATTTTCCACTGAGAGCAATATGTTGTCTGACTGTGCTATCTCTAATTCCTCTCTCGCAATTTTGGGTTCAAAATATCCCGCATTCCTTCGCCGAAAAGGTTAAAGGCCAATACCACCACTAAGATGACCAACCCGGGGGCAAAGGTGAGCCACGGGGCGTCAAAGATGAATGCCTTGCCGTCGGAGAGAATATTACCCCAGGTGGCATGGGGGGGCGGCACCCCGAATCCCAGGAAACTCAACCCCGCTTCCGTCAGCATGGCCGAAGCGATGCCCAAGGTGGCCGATACCAGCACCGGCGCCACGGCATTGGGCATGATGTGGCGGAATATAATGCGGGCGTCGCTGATGCCCAACGCCCGTGCCGCCGCCACAAAATCCTGCTCCCGTAAGGATAGAAATTCCGCGCGGACGAAACGGGTGGTGCCCATCCAACTGGTCAACCCGATAATGATCATGATGTTGTAAATGCTGGGCGGAAGCAGCGCCACCACCGTGAGGATCAAAAAGAAAGAGGGGAAGCAGAGCATGATATCCACGGCCCTCATGATCAGGGTATCCACCTGCATGGTGGGCCAGGCCATCCATTTGAGATAGGCCGGTGGCGTCGCCATGCGATTAAAGTACCGTTTTTTAAAAATGAGTCCCACCGCGGCCATTATTGTGAGAGCGACAGCAGCTTTCGCTGCTGTGAAAACAAGGACGGCGGCGCAGACCAGTAGCAGCCAAAACAGAAAATGGCTCAGTTGGATGTATCTTCGGCCGTAATAACCGGCAATACCGCCGAGAAGAATGCCGATACCCACGGCAATGCCGACGGCTACGAAACCTACGGTCAATGAGACCCAGGCCCCTTGAAGCATTCTGGCAAATACATCCCGGCCTAAATCGTCCGTTCCCAGAAGATAGACACCCAGGGCGGGGAACTCATCAGGTCGCAGGGTATCTGTTTTTGGGGGCGACATGGGAGGACGCAGCTTCTCCTGCAACCGGACCCGGGCAGGGTCCAGTATTGGGTCCTTGCCTGAAGTTGCCGCCAGGCCGCCAAGGGCAACGGCAAAGAAGATGAGAAATATCACCAGGCCGGTCAGCGCCATGCGGTTTTTACGAAGTAAATGCCATGTCTCCGCCCAAGGTGATCTTGAGGGCGGCATATAGGTCTCATCGGCTGCTGGCCGGGATATCGGTTTTTTTTCCGCTGGCATTAGAGTTTAATCCTTGGATCCACCGCCATATAGAGCAAGTCTGAGATCAGAGTGCCCACCAGCACGAGAACGGCGGTGATAAAGTTTAACGTTAATATTACAGGATAGTCTCTGGCCAGTATGGCTTCATAGGCCATGCGCCCCATGCCGGGCCAGGAGAAGATCGATTCGATGATCACCGACCCGCCGATGAGGCCGGGTAGAATCAATCCGAACATGGTGACAAACGGCAGCAGGGCATTTCGCAAGGCGTGTTTATAATAAACCGTTTCAGTCGGCAGTCCTTTGGCCCGGGCGGTACGTACATAGTCCTGCCCGATGATCTCCAGCATCTGGCTGCGCACATACCTCGAGAGCACCGCGATGCCGCCGGTGGCCCCCAAAAGGGAAGGCAAAACGAGATGCCAGGTGCGGTCCATCAGGTTGACCAGGGGGGAGGCCGCCGTCACCCCAAAGCTTTTCATTCCGATTACGGGCACTTGCAACTGGGTGACCACGACGATGATCAGAATATAGGCGAAGAAAAATCCCGGAATGGAGATCAATAGATAGGCTAAAAATGTGGTGGATTTATCATACACGCCGTCGCGGTGAATGGCCGATCGGATGCCCACAGGAAATGAGAAGGTCCAGGTGAGCAGGGTGCCCACGATGAACAGGGGCAGGCTGTTAAGGAAACGTTCCCAGATCTTGCCCAATACCGGCAGGTTGTCGCGCCACGAAACGATATTGCCGGTAAAGAGATTTTTATAAAAGAGTATGTATTGGACATGCAGGGGCTTGTCCAGGTTGAACTCGTTACGCATGCGTTCGACGATTTCAGGGGTGAACTTGGGATTGAGTGGATCGATCTGACTGGGTTCTCCCGGGGCCAGGTGAATGATCAAGAACGAGACCACGGATACGAAAAAGAGCGTCACAATTTTTTGAACGATGCTTCTTGCCAAAAATGCCAGCATGGGTGCTCCCTCCCTATCCGTCGGCCGATAATACGGGCGGCTGGTTCAATTTGATCCATTGGTTGAAATGAAAGGTGTAGCCGCCGGTTTTGGTGGGGACGATGGGTTTGTATCTCTTTTTTCCATCGGTTC
>JASFKE010000290.1:0-5852 GCA_050118795.1 Desulfobacteraceae bacterium
GTAGACATCAAAGTTCCTTCGGAAATCAATTTAAAAATGTCGCCTTTGACCGGAGCAGGGATCAAAGTCTTGCTCTCGCAACTTTCCGATCAGGAGATAGATCAGCGATTCAACTAAGGTAGCATGCTTTCAAATAGGTAGTTGGGGACGCATATCAGATTATAAGTTGGCCCTTTTCCAATGTTCTGTTAGCGTATCCTCCTATGCCACGTAATGCTACTGGGCATATACCCATCTTGGGATGAAGTGGACACAGTTAGCGCTCAAATTTGGAGTTTCGCAACCGGTATGCGCTGCGGTGCAAAAGGAGATGGAAGAGTTGGGACGAAGAACGGATTTTGTGGTCGAAGGGACAAGGTTCACAGGAGCGCTTTGCTGTCTCGTGTTGAGCAAGGCTTCTAATTCAAGTTGCGATAATGGCGCTGGAAGAAAATAGAGGGCCCCGGATTGCGCAAACCCCATAGTTGTATAAAAAAGGTAGCAAAAAGGGTGAAAACCGTTATGGATAAAGCTCAAAGTCAGGGGCAGGGCCACTTTCGAGGAATAAACCAATGGTGAATTTAAGGATCGGGTCTATTTTATGCTACCTTTTTTACCCTGCGGGAAAGCCGGAGGGCTCCAGATCCCGCGTTGCCAATGGCTTGCGGTAGCTTATACTACAGCTGCGCCATTGGCGCCTTGACTCTGAAGCCCTCCGACTTTTACAACAATGGGGCAAACAATGCGATTTGGGTTTGTCTACAAGGCACATCCGCCGGTGCATATAACGGATATGTGCCGGTGGATGTATCGCCGTAGGCGGACGCAAAGATAAGCAAGCTGGAGCCCCATATTTTCTTCCAGCGCCCTGAGGGATCGAACAAGCTCTTTTTCCCAAAAACAGCCATCTGCATGGGGTGCAAGTGTCAATGTGATCTTGTCACCCTTTGCTCCTTGAAATATAATAGATCCCTATCACGCATCTCCAGAAGTCGGCTGTCGCCATGGGTGGCGCATTGGGTTGATGGATATTTGGATGACAGATTGAGACCGATGATCACAGGATCGTGGTCTGATGCGCGAAAGGCTGTATCCGCATATAGATCGATCAACTGCGTGTCTGATCTGTACTCGGTGTTGTAGTCCAGTACATGGGGTTCGTCACAATTGATATGCCACTCGGCAGTTCCTGTCACTTGAGCGGTTAACGTTTCGTTTGCCAGGGCATGGTCGAGATAGCCCGCCTGGCCGTAGTAGACATAGGAATAGCCATCCTCCGGCCCCGTGAACATCTCGATCAGGTTTGTGTAGTTGTTCTCTTTAAACATGGCGATCGGGTCTTCCATGGCATAGGCATTCATATCGCCGATGATCAGAACATCCGGATCATCGCTTGCGGTGGGATCGGCGGCCAGCCAATTGACCAGAGCCTGAGCCGCAGTCGTGCGGGTTTGATTGCAATTGCCCTGTCCGTCGCCAATGTCCGGATCTTCAAGATCGTCGCAACTGGACCCTTTTGATTTGAGATGATTGACCACCACGGTCAGCTTTTCACCGGTTGCTTTTTCCTTGAAGGTTTGGGCCAGACTGGGGCGGTTTTTGGTATCCACGAAGGCCGGATTCACGGTGGAATCGAGGATGGCATATTCGCCGGTCGGTGAAACCGTTTGCGTTTTGTAAATCAGTGCGACTTTAATGGCGTCTGTTCCGATGGCGCCGGTGGATACGTATGCATAGGTGTTTGCTCCAAGGGCGTCATTCAACCCATCGACGAGGTTTTGAAGCGCCGCGTCGGATGGATGGTTTTCCATTTCCATCAATCCCAGAATATCGGCGTCGATGACCAGCATGGCTTGAATGATTTTAGCTCTCTGGCGCTCGAATTCATCCAGGCTGTCGGCACCGCGACAGCCCGCGTCATATGGGCAGGCGTCGTCGTCGATGGTCGTGAAGTAGTTCAATACATTGAAACTTGCAACCTTAAGTGAACCGCCGACCGGCATCGGTCTTTCAAATCGTGGATTGCTGGGTATAAAGACAGGCGTTTCGATGGGATGCACTCGGTAGGCTTCGTAACTGTAATAGATGACACCCGTAAGGTTTTGTACGGTATCGCCGTTGCGAACCGTGTTGTCGGCGGCCAGTTTCGGTGCGGGATAAACAATGGGATCGGGATTTTGCCGGGTTGACCCATCATCCAGGATGATCCGGTTCAGATCGTTCTCGGCCTGCAGCGCATTGGCCGCATCTCCCGGCGACGCGACATTGGTTGGCGCCCACAAGCGTCCCTTGGAAAGCACCAGAATCCCATATCGACCCAGGTTGTAGTTTTCGTTCACGGTAAGGGGTTGCGGAAAAATTGCGCACATTCCTTCATAGCGCTCGAGAAATGTTTCATCCGCAAACGGTAAGTCAACGATCGCCTTATTGGGAAGGGGGTTACCGCTGCTGATGACAGTAAGATCGGTAAGGCTTTTGATTTGTGTGTTGTTGTAATACTCGCCGGCGGTTCCGGTCAATTGTACTTTATCGCCTTTGTTCACAACAAAGCTGGTGTTGTAAACGAAGATCCCTTCGGAGGTTTCAGGGTCGTCATCCGTGTCCGTATCTTCTTCCTGGATAAAAAAGCCTTTGAGTTGATGGCTCTCCTGAAAATCGCCGACCACGATCCCTTCAATGGTGACTTGCCGGCCTTCCAGCGGGGTGGCGGCGCCGTTTCCTTGGACGTTGTGAATAAACACAACTTCTGCAGAGACCGGCTCATATTCGATCGCATGGATTCCCAGGCCTGTAAGATCATCCTGGGCATATCCTGTCCACTCCAGCGCCGGATCGAAGCTGTCCGATGTATCTTGATCGCCGCTGCAAACCGAAGCATTGCGAATCAGGCTGTTGTCCTTGGTGGATGTGTCTCCACTGCCCCATTGGCTTCCAGGATCCACGCCGATCTGACCGATGGCATCGACCACATCACCGTTTAACCGGCTTAATACAATCGTGTCGTCGCCGTTGAAATTGATTCCGGGATCGGTTGCATCCCCCACATCCAGAATATCCTGGCTTGCTTGGGGGTTGCATATGACAAACACACTGTCTGCAGAGAGCATGCCCGCCAGCTCGATCGTATAGGTCGGATCCGTATTTCCGTTATGGTAGGCTTTGATTTCGTAGCCGGAAAGATCAATGGCGCTTTCTGTGCCGTTGAAAATTTCAAGCGCTTTGTTGTAGCTGCTGCCTTCGATATATTGCGAAAAAAACAGATCCTGTGGTGATTCCGCGCTCAGCGCAATTGAGGCCGAGCAAATAACAAAAAAAGAGGTGGCAATTGCCATCCAGATTGTTCTTCTCATTTTTCCTCCCATTGTATTGATGACTCGTATTTTCTGATCCGAACCTACGGATGTTTGGTCACAAAAGTTTCCTGCGCCTGCATGGACCTCTACACCATTTGTGCGTCTGTAATGTTTGCAGATGGATAGATTTTCATTAAAAAACGGATTGAGCGGCGGTACGAATTGCTGATGGGGATTGAATATTCAACGGGAAAGGGATATTCAGGGTGTGTATTGTACAGTGGGGATCCCTATTTTCTTCCAGTGCCCTTATACCATCAAACAATTCATAAGGAGGTTCAAATGACATTCACCCAAATCCTCGAAGCTGTAGCCCCGTGCGGCCTGAGTTGTGAGAAATGCTTTGCGCATGTGGATGGCGACATCCGCAAATACAGCCTGAAACTAAAAGAGAAATTGGGCAATTTCGATATTTACGCCAAACGTTTTGCGACGCTTCTTGGTGATCCCGTCTTCGAAAAATATCCCGATTTCAAGGCCATGCTGGATTATTTCGCCTCTGAAAACTGCCGGGGCTGCCGTCATGAACAGTGCAAACTGTTTGCCGGGTGCGGCGTACGCAAATGCCATCAGGAGAAGAAGATCGACTTCTGCCACCAGTGCGATGACTTTCCCTGCGACAAGACCGGATTCGACAAACATTTGTTTGATCGTTGGATCAAGCTCAATGAGCACATTAAGGCGGTGGGCATCGAACAGTATTACGAAGAGACCAAAGATAAGCCGCGATATGTTTAGAAGCGGTTTTCAAAAACTTTTCGGGTACAATACCATTGTTGAATCGTGGCGTCTAGTCCTCCAGCGCGTCGCAGTTTTGCTAGATCTGCCATCGAAGATATTCAAAGCACAAGCAAGCACTCTGTCATTCAAAATCATCGCTTTGGATGTAGCCCTCGTAATCATCCAAAAAGTTCAGCGCCGACGCACCGGATCGGGTGGGTTGATACCGATAAAGCACCGTTGGTTTTTCCGGCACACCGCCGCAAAATACCCACATGTAGGATTTGGTCGTGTTTTGGGTCCCGGTTCTTTTAGCACCTGCAGCGGTGATTCATCGATGTTGATCAGCGGTCCGCTGCCGAATTTCATTTTCCAACAGAGCCAGCAGTGGGGATAAACGCTGTGCCGCTTTAATCATCCAGTTGGCCATGGTGGTGCGGGACAAATCCACATCGATACGCCCAAATATTTTTGATAGCCGGTACAGCGGCAGACCATTGGCAAACTTGAATACCGCGATGTAGGCCAAAAGAGTCGCGGTGGCGATGGATTTAGGGATCAACGCGGGCGGTGCCGGAGCGATCTTTACCGTGGCCCATCGTCTTCAACGCCTTCACAAGCTTTGCAGGCATATTTGGGACGGTTACGATACTCTACCCGGACTTTGGCAGGGACATGGTCAAGCTTTTCACAAGTGTCTTCACAGATTCGGCTCAGGCGCTGTCCACAAGCACAAACTTTATCTTCTTCGTCAATGTCGTGGACGACCTCAACACGTGGCAGGTACTTGGGCAACGGTCTACGGCTATGGGCGGCGATAGTAACGGTGTCGGTTGCCGACGGTTCCATCACCGGGCCTGTCTCATCTTCAAAGAGCTGTTTTGCGGCCATTTGAACCGATCCTTTTCCAAGCGCTTGAGCCAAAGGCAAAAATCCGTTGGTGTGCCAATACAGTATTTTTATGATCGTGCGCTTGCGGTTGCAAAACACGAACAGGTCCCCGGAAAACGGGTCCAGGTCCATGGCCTGCTCAACCAGCATCGAAAGCCCGTTGATGGCCTTGCGCATATCGGTGGCCCCTGAGGCCAGGTACACTTTACCGGTAAATTGTGGCTGAATCATAAGCGATTGACCACCGCGATCAGCCGGTGCAGCGTAGTCGGATTAAAACCGTCATTGATCTCAATCCGGTACCCGTTGGGGGTAAACAGATTGAATGGTCTTTTTTCAACCGCTACCGGCAATTGGTCCGGAAGCTGTATGGGAATAAATGATACGTCCCCATCAGCGGCTTTGAGTCGCTTTTTCCAATAACCGAATCGATGGGGCACAAGATTATTAACCCGGCAATAGTCCACCTGGCTCAATCCGCTCTTGCTCCAGCTCACTATGTGGGCTTTCAAGTAGCGGCGCTTTTGACCAGTATCTTGCTCTAATTGGCCGTTCGATGACATAGCCGTCCTCCTGATTACAATTTAAACGCATCATGCCATGGTCTCACCTGGCTGTGAAGATGGGGTTAAATTGACGGATAGAACCCACTGCGCGCTAATGTAGTTGCTGATTTGCACCGCTTGAACACACCCAGAGACTAAAAAACCAGGGATATGATTTTCAAACAATCATTCAGCGCGTCGCTGTTTTACTATATCCGCCCATCGAAGACATTCAAAACACAAGCAAGCGCTCTGTCATTGTCGAGGCCCCAACATGGTTTGCTACTGGGCATATACCCAATAAGTAAGTTATAATCTGATATGTTCCCAAACACCAATATGTTCCCAAACACCAAATATTGCC
>JASFKE010000291.1:0-5839 GCA_050118795.1 Desulfobacteraceae bacterium
CCCGTCAGTGAACAGGATTCCCTTTGCCGTCCGGCAGACCTTTCCAGCCATAGTGAAGATAAACGGATGATGCGGATCTTCCTGAGGTGGGTGCCTAAGCGCCTGTCGGGGTGGGATCGCAAAATATTGATACACCGGAATGGATTTGTCCCATTCGGGCAAAATAATGAGCTGAGAGATAGTTAGAAGGAATTGCCCTATGCGAAACAGTGAAACCCAGTCCTATAGCAAACGCCACAAGCCGGCGCGTGAGTTTTCCAGTCGATCGGATTACCTTGACAACGAACTGAGCATCATGAATCCGAAGCGGTGGCGCCTCAATCTGCCGGGCCGCGACTTTAGATTTGAAATCGAAGACCTGATTCCCGCCATCGCCGGCACCATCGGCCTGGTGGTCATGTGCACCGCCGTCACCAAGGCATTTGCCGGCGCCTATGGCCTGGACAAAAACTTTATTATTCAGAATGTGCGGGTTGACATGATTGCGGTCAGCCTGCTCTTCGTTATTCTGTTTTCCGGTTTGTTCAATCCCCGGGCCAACCTGCCGGGCATCCATGGCCCCATGTTGCCCCTGATTCCGCTAATGGCCGCTTCAGGCACCCATCCCCTTGCCTTGGGGGCGCTCATGGCCGTTTTCGGCTTGATTATGAGTATCACCAAAGGAGGGTCGCGTCTGGTCAAAGTAACCAGCCAAGGCGTCGCCGGCGGACTTCTCGTCTATCTGGGCGCCATCGGCACCATCGGACAGGTGGGAGCCGTTCAAAAATGGGGATCGTCCATAGATATGGGCTATATCGGGTTCCTGGTCCTGTTCGTCAACCTGTTCCTCTATGCCTATCTTGCCCGCGTGGGCAAACGCTGGCTGGCTATCCCGCTCTGTTCGACCTGTGCTGCCGTGGTCGCTCTGGTACTGGGAGCGCCCTTCGAGTTCACCACCGGCCCCGGACTGCCCAGTTTCAACCCCTTGTACTGGTGGGGTGCGGATACCGGCTGGAAACTGGGCCTGCCGGGCCTGACCCATTTTATCGCCTCGCTGCCGTTCGCCATTCTGGCTGTGGCCATGTGGTCTCCGGACTTTCTCGGCCACCGCATCTTTCAGGAGATGAACTACCCCCAGAAGGCGCGCAATGTCCTCATGAACGTGGACGACACCATGGTCAACTGCTCCCTGCGCCAAGTGGTGATCAACTTTCTGGGAAGCGGCTGCATCACCTCTTCCTGGGGAACCTACATGATTCCGGCGGCCATCGCCAAACGTCCTATTCCGGCCGGTGCCATCCTGACCGGCATCTTGAGCATCATCGTGGCCATCGCCGGCTTCCCCATGGATATTGCCGTCTGGCGCCCTGTGCTCAGCATCGCTCTGCTGGTGGGAGTCTACCTGCCGCTGCTGGAGGCCGGCATGGAGATGACCCGCGACAGCAAAGACACCAAGGCCGCTGGCATCTGTATCTTTTCGTCGGCAATCGTCAACCCGGTCTTTGGCTGGGCCCTGACCATGTTCCTGGACAACACCGGCATGATCGCAGACCGCGAGCGCCCCAAGAGCCTGAACATCGTCGACCGCCTGGTGATCCCCGGCAGCGCATTGCTGGTCAGCACAGCAGCCATGGCCATCGTCGGCATGATCCCCGGCATTCCCGCACTCATCAAGTAAGGGCACTGGAAGAAAATAATTCGATATTATGAAAAGAAAAGGGCCGTCATGGAATCTTCCATCACGGCCCTTTTCTTTTGACAACCTGTCGCCGGTTTACTAGCAGGCCGGTATCAATCAAAGTTGATCCTGCAACTGTCACACACCTTCAGCAGTGTGTCACTGAGTTCCTCTTTGCTCAACGTATCCGGAATGCCGACCCGCATTTTGGCCGAATAGACGGTTTTGCCCATTTGGAAAATCGGAACACGGCTGACCTCCAAATTCTCCGGCCGAAGATTCAGGTCGTAGAGGGCCCTGGTGATCTCTTTGGTCAGGCCGGGACGGTCGTTACAATCCAGCACCAGGTCAATGATATTGGTGTTCTCAGGTTGAACTTCGCGCACCGGGGCATGGTAAAAGGCGAGGCCGGAAAATTCCTGCTCCAGAGTCTGGTTCAGCTTCTCCTTTTGAGCCTCGTCAATGGTGACTTTCATGATGGCCGAAAACTGGCCGTCGAGCCGGATCACCTTGCTTTTGATCCACTCGCCGCCCAGAGAGCGGGTCGTCTTGGCCAGGGCGTTGATAATATCCGGCCGGTCATCGCCCACAATCGTCGTGATGAAAACACTCTCCATATTAGATTCCTTTCGCAAAAAATGAACACCCTTTAACGTTTTATATTTAAAATTTCCTCCAGTTTTCAGCCCTTCACCTCCAACAATCTGCCGCCCTTTTTTAACTGCGACACTAGCTGTCGAAACTGATATGTTGAGCCTTTTGCCTATTTCAGTCATTGACATGCCCAATTCGGGCCCAGCCCAATAGCACACCAATATCCGTGCCTTTACGATTTCGCGCTCTTTGCGTAGACCAATAAGATCTTGAGGCGATACAGACATCAACCCGGATACGGTTTCGACAAAGCGTACGGGTTTCGCCAACAAGTTCACCCAACCGGCGGAAGAACGCATCGCGGTCATTATCATCGAAAAAGATCTTCCGCTTTCCAATACCCCGGGCCATTATGTGATGAACGGCCCCCGGCGCGTCTATTCTGGCACGTCACGTCCCAAAATACAAAATAAAATACGGGTCAAGAAAACGGAAAAATATGCTGTTTGTTGGTTTTTCTTACCCATCGGAATCTCTCTTCAGTATGAGTCTGCAGACCTTACTTTCCGGTGCTGCAATGAATGTAAATGCAAGGATAAATAGAGGCACAGAAAAGATGAGCCCCACGACGGGTACGATCAAGAATCCCAAAAAAGCAAGCCCCAAAGCCAGCGGAAGCAATATTAGGCCAATTACACGACTTGAATATTTTTCAGTCAAACAATTTAATTTGTTCATTTTGGACCTCCAATTCGTATTCTTAATTTGATCTGCCATGGGTATTTTTCGTCGTAGATCAAAGCCCAGTAGTTTTTTTTAATGGTAATAAGATAAATCACAAGCAGAAGCAGGCAACAAGTGTCGGTTGATTGTAAGATGGTAGTCCAGACCTGCCATTGTGGATCACAGAGTCCCTGAATTCACTAAATTCAAATTCCCAAATTATAAATATCGCGGGATTATAACTTGTAATATTGCGATATTCATTATAATAAAATAGCGAGTCAGATATTATAAAAATAGCGACATACATATTTTTCGTATTTCGATAGGAAAATCCAGCATGACAGTATTATATCCAAGATGGCAAAAGGCGACGATCAAGCAGATGCTCTCTGAAAGACGTGTGCTAATGCTGAGTGGTCCAAGGCAAAGCGGAAAAACAACCCTTTCACGTGAACTTGAGTCTGATCAAACAGAATACCGCACTCTTGATGACGGTACGCTTAGAGAGGCTGCGAAAAACGACCCCCAAGGATTTATCAAACGCAGAACCAAAACACTGATTATTGACGAGGTGCAGCGCATCCCGTCTCTGCTTCCGGCAATTAAAAAAGCCGTTGACGAAGATACCCGTTCCGGTCAGTATCTATTAACTGGTTCGGCCAACATCCAATCCCTTCCTACGGTTAGAGAGTCCCTTGCCGGGCGAATTGCCAAAATCCGTTTACGGCCACTTGCGCAAGGGGAAGTAATGAAAAATGTTCCACGGTTTATTGAATCTGCCTTTAAACAGGCGTTTGTGCAAAGCCATACCCATTATGACCGCGATGCCCTCTTGGAGATCGCTTTCAGGGGCGGTTTTCCAGAGCCAATGACGCTCCAAGACCGTGGCCGCAAAAGGTGGCACGCAGACTACATTGGTGCCATACTGGAACGAGACCTGAAAGAGATCGCTAAAATTCATCGGAAAAATGCCATGCGGGAATTGGTAAATCTACTTGCAGCATGGTCAGGCAAATTTATGAACCTATCCGCAATTGGCTCAGGGCTATCCATCCAGCGAGCCACTATCGAAAGCTATATCAACGCATTAGAGACGCTTTTTATGGTTGAGCGTGTATATCCCTGGACCAAAACAGACTATGCCCGCGTTGGCAAACAAAGCAAGCTCTTTATGACCGACAGTGGCCTGATGTCCTCCCTGCTTAGATGGAATATGGACCAAGTGCGGTTTGATTCTGACCGCTCCGGCAAGCTAATTGAAACCTTTGCATTTAATGAGATAGCGGCGCAAGTCGATGCCGCAAACGGACGCTATGAGCTTTTTCATTATCGCGACCGGGAAAAACGTGAAATAGACTTTTTGATAGAGAGGGAAGATAATGCATTACTTGGTGTAGAGATCAAAGCCGGATCAGCAGTTAACAAAAATGATTTCAAACACCTGAAATGGTTCCAAAATAACTTGGCGATGAACAAAGAATTTATAGGAATCATACTCTATACAGGCCAATACCCAGCCTCTTTCGGCAATAACCTGTGGGCCATTCCCTTCGCTCTATTGTGGTCATAGATAACAACTTGTTTTTAGATGTGAATAGCAAATCGGATACTTACTCCTTAAATGAAGATGTAACCGAAAATTATAAACATATATAATAACGACAAAACTTGAAACCGTCCAATTTCGACTCCTTATTGTGCATGGTGTGGCAATCTAATTATTTGCATTCTAACCACAATTCATCGATAAATTGCTCTTGATCACTGTTTAAAATAGAATATATGAGCTTCCCTTCCTCAACTTTTGATGGTAGTGACACTACTTTAATGTATATCTGATTCTTACTGCTCTTTATTGTATCAATAGTAATTTTTTTTTCTCCTATAGATAGTGCATGATAATCATCACATGTCGGTTGATGATCAATCCAAACATCACGCAGCTTGTGTGGATATAGATTTTCTCTTTCCACACTTGATAAATATCGACCTGTTTTGGTGCCAATCCAAAAACTTACCGCAATTAAAACAATGCCTGCTAAAATAAAATAGAGTTGCTTCATCATTAGTTACCTTTTAATATAGATATAAATAATGTCACTGGGTTTTCTTCGTCCCTTCATTATAGTATATATATTTACACCAGCTTTAGCCCTTCTCTTCCAACAAACTGCCGCCCATTTTCTAACTGCGGCATTAGCTGTCGTGATATGCGTTCATCAACAACTCTTGCCCTTAGAGAGGGTTGAGATGGATATAGCACAGCAACTCATTAAATTGAGATCTTGCTCACATAAAATCGATTTATAGCGGTTTTGAAAAAGATGTCCGCTTCTGCGGTGACGCCGGTTAAACCCGATGGCATAGTCGGCAGGCATTCTACGCATCAGCGTTGACACCGGCACACGCCCGGTCTTGATCAACAGATGGAAATGGTGAGGAATCAAAGCCCAAGAATATCAAAGCGTCCGGGTTTTGCCAACCAGTTCGCCCAACCGACGGTCGAACGCATCACGGTTATTACCATCGAAAAGATTTTCAGCTTTTCAATCCCCCGGGCCATTATGTAATGAACGGCCCCAGCGCGTCTATTCTGGCTTGTCTAATGATTCATCATTATTAACAAAACAAGACTTGCTTGTAAACCCCATCCTTGCAACTATGGGGTAAATGTTAAAGGCCATAAATCCAACCAAGGCCATTAAATACTGACCGGTCGGTTTTTTATTGACTTAATTTCCCACCTTTGCATATAGTCGATCCAATAAAATGATACTTATACTTGTGCTGGAAAGGCTCCCAGCACAATATTGTTTACGTAGTTTCCCCGCAACGTAGTTTCCCCGCAACGTAGACCGTAAG
>JASFKE010000292.1:0-5822 GCA_050118795.1 Desulfobacteraceae bacterium
AAAGGGCTTTCCGACGCAGTGTTCAAACAATTCAATACACACCTCAAGCCTTTTGATCAAAACACCCTGGACGGACTGACTCAGGATGGCCTGGCCCAGGAGATCTACGAACAGTGCATTGCCGCCTATGCCGAACGCGAGAATATGATCGGAAAAGAGACCCTTCGTCATCTCGAGCGGGTGGTGATGCTCCAGACGGTGGATAACCTGTGGAAAGATCACCTCTTGAGCATGGATCATTTGAAAGAGGGGGTCGGTCTGCGTGGATATGCCCAACAGAACCCTCTTCTGGTCTATAAAAAAGAGGGCTTTGAGATGTTCCAGGATCTCATTGAACGCATTAAAGATGAGACCATTGGGATCCTGTTCCGTGTACAGTTAGCGGAGCCGCAAAGCCTTAAAGAGATGCAGCGGGACCAGGATCAGGAGTTGGTCTATTCCGGCGGCGAGGCCGGGCCGGCCAAAAAGAAGCCCCAACGCAGAGAGACCAAAAAAGTTGGGCGAAACGACCCGTGCCCTTGTGGCAGTGGTAAAAAATTCAAAAAATGCTGTGGCCGATGATGGTCGTTTATCTGCCCGGGAAGCTGAATACTTAGATATTTTATGCGAATCGGTATCATATCGGACACCCATGGAAAGATCTCAGACAGAGCCATTGCTGCCCTCAGCGGCGTTGACCATATTTTTCATGCGGGTGATCTGGGTGACCTGGAAGTCCTGAAGGTGTTGAGAGCAACAGCTCCGACAATCTGTGTGCGGGGAAATATGGACGGTGGATCATGGGCAAAAAAACTTCCCCCCAACGACCTGGTGGAAGTGGGGGGCGTCTTTTTTTACCTGGTGCATGATCTTCACACGATGGATATCGATCCATTGACCGCCGGCATACAGGTTGTGGTCAGCGGCCACACCCACCAACCCGAGATAAAACACCACCAGGGCGTTCTTTATTTCAACCCCGGATCGGCCAGCTACGGACGATACGCAAGTCCTGCTAGTGTCGGGCAAATCGAACTGGTTCGCGGCAGGATAAAGCCTCAAATCATCCTGCTGAATGAGTGATCGGGCTTTGTAAGACCGTCAGTTCGTAATTGCGATGCACAGATTCTCATAAAATTGGGCCATGTCACACCCAAGTTCGCTTCGTCCATGATATGTTTAAGGATATCTCTAAGATTTTCTGTGGCTGGTGCGATAATATAATCTGTAACCGGGTTTAGGATTGTTGTTTTTCCCAAAGGAAATATTAAAAACCTAATATGCGGGTTCAATGCTCTTTACAACGGCTGCGGCCGATGCTTATAATCATTTCCAAGCCACTCAAGAAAAAAAATCTGTTTGGCTGACGAATAGGTCTTATGGATCCTTTTTTGCCTGAAACGACAAAGGAAAGCGATGTCAGAACCCACGACGACATTAGAGAGCCTTCACAATATAAGGTTCTATTGCATAACGACGACTACACAACCATGGAGTTTGTTGTTTATGTGCTGATGGAGGTGTTTCACAAGCCGGTGGAAGAGGCGACAAGTATCATGCTGAATGTGCACGAACGAGGAGTCGGGGTTTGTGGTTTGTATACCTATGAAATTGCGGAAACCAAAGTCGAAACCGTCACACGAATGGCCAGAGAAAACGGCCATCCGTTAAAATGTACCATGGAGAAAGTCTAGGCCCATGATTAGTAAAGAACTCAGTGTAACATTAGGATTTGCCGTGCGGGAGGCCAAACGCCGTCGCCATGAATATGTGGGCATTGAACACATCCTTTACGCTATTTTGCACGATGGCACCGGCGTTGAAATTATTGAAGGATGCGGCGGCAATGTGGAAAAACTCAAGAGTAATCTTGAGGAATTTTTCAAAGATAAAATGGAAATCATTCCCGATGGGGATGAGTACGTCCTACAGCAAACCATCGGTTTTCAACGTGTGATTCAGCGCGCTGTAAATCATGTGCGGTCGGCGGAAAAGGCTGAAGTTGCGGTTAGCGATATTCTTGCCTCCATATTTATGGAAAAAGATTCCCACGCCGCATTTTTCTTGGGACAAGAGGCCATCACACGGCTGGATGTGCTCAATTTAATCTCCCATGAATTGCCATCAGACCCCCTTGAAGGCGACGCAGGCGGGTTTGCTAAAACCGAGGCGGAACCGGATAAAAAGAAGAAAAAATCCAATCCGCTGGAAGAGTATACCGTGGATATGATGGCGCTGGCGCAGGAGGGCAAGCTCGATCCCCTTATCGGCCGTGGGTCAGAGCTGCAAAGGACCATGCAGGTGCTGTGTCGACGGCGCAAAAACAATCCGGTTTTTGTGGGCGATCCAGGTGTCGGAAAAACGGCCATGGCAGAAGGTTTAGCGCAAAAGGTCTTTCAAGGCGACGTACCCGATTTACTGAAAGAGATGCGAATTTACTCCCTGGACTTGGGGGGCATGCTGGCGGGTTCAAAATTCAGGGGTGATTTTGAACAGCGCCTAAAGGGAGTCATCAACGAGCTGCAACGAAGAGAAAATGTAATTTTGTTCATTGATGAGATTCACACCATCGTTGGCGCCGGCGCCACCAGCAGTGGTTCCATGGATGCATCCAATATATTAAAACCGGTCCTGGCGACCGGTGACATCCGGTGCATTGGCTCAACCACCTATGAGGAATACAAGAGTCATTTTGAAAAAGATCGCGCCCTGTCCCGGCGTTTTGAAAAAATAGAGCTGTCCGAGCCTTCCATTGCCGAAAGCGTTCAGATACTCAAGGGGTTGCGCTCAAGGTATGAGGAGCATCACGGCATCGTCTATACCGACCCCGCACTCAAGTCGGCTTGCGAACTATCCTCAAAATATCTCAATGATCGATTTTTGCCCGACAAAGCCATCGACGTGATTGATGAGGCCGGTGCGTATATCCGGCTTACGGGCAAGGGGCATCGAAAAAAAATAAACCCCACCGATATCGAAAAAATAGTTGCTAAAATGGCCCGGATACCCACTGTCAGCGTCTCCACACCGGATAAGGCAAAGTTGGAGACTCTGGACGATCGACTCAAGGCGGTGGTTTACGGCCAAGACGATGCCATTGCCGCCCTGGTGACAGCTATCAAACGGCAAAGAGCCGGTCTGGGTCACCCGGAAAAACCCGTTGGCTCTTTTATGTTCTCAGGCCCCACAGGGGTCGGTAAAACAGAAGTGGCCCGCCAGGTGGCAATGAATCTCAACATCGAATTCATTCGATTTGATATGAGCGAATATATGGAAAAGCATGCCGTGGCCCGGTTGATCGGTGCTCCGCCAGGATACATCGGCTTCGACCAAGGAGGCCTGCTGACCGATACAATTCGAAAGCATCCTTACAGCGTACTGTTATTGGATGAGATCGAAAAGGCACATCCCGATCTCTACAATATCCTGCTGCAAGTGATGGACCATGCCACACTGACCGACAATAACGGTAAAAAGGCAGATTTTAGAAATGTAATTATGATGATGACCTCCAATGCCGGGAGCCGCGAGATGAGCTCGGCCACCATTGGCTTCGGCGACCCTTCAAAAGATTCATCCCAAAAGGGTAAGCGGGCGGTTGAAAAATACTTCAGCCCGGAATTCCGTAATCGACTGGACGGTATCATCGCCTTTAATGGTCTGACCCCGGAGATCATGGAGCAAATCGTCGACAAATTTATGGCTGAATTTTCCATCCAACTCACAGCAAAGAAAGTCGTGGTCACCTATACCGATGCTGTACGGACCTGGATGGCCAAAAAAGGTTACGACCCGCAATATGGCGCCAGACCACTGGCAAGGGTGCTTCAAACCGAAATTAAAGATGCCCTGGCCGATGAGATCCTTTTCGGCCGACTCGTCAAAGGTGGAAAAGTGGATATTGATCTGGCTGATGACAAACTGACATTTGCATATGAACAGCAAGTCCAAGTGCAGGGTAAACCATGACGGACTAAGCGCTAACTTGTTCAAACTATCTGTACTTATTGGCAGGATACAATTGCTCGATTGAGACGCGCAGGCTGCAGAGTTGATATCTAAGCATCCGCAAACCGGATCGTTGACACACAATCTAATATTGCTGTTTTGTTGTGCAATCGGTATGTATTTCATTAAGCCTCTCAATAAAAAATAACAACCTCTGCGGCCTTTGCGTCTCGGGTGCATCAGTCGGTGAAATATTAACATTTTGGACCGCCTGAATAGACGATTTAATTTTACCCAATAAATGCCCATCTTTAGACTTACCGATGATTTAATATTTCCTCCACCCGAATTGGCAGGCCCCGAAGGCCTTCTGGCCGTTGGCGGGGATCTCAAACCTGAACGCCTGTTGTTGGCATACAAGAACGGTATTTTCCCCTGGTACTCTGAAGATGACCCCATTTTATGGTGGTCTCCCGATCCAAGACTATTGCTCTACCCGGATGATCTTAGAATATCGCGATCTTTGGCCAAAACCCTGCGCAAAGGAAAGTTTCAGGTGACTTTTGATACGGACTTTAAATCCGTTATCGAAGCCTGTGCTGAAACCAGAGGAAAAAACAGGGACGCAACCTGGATCACCGATGAAATGATGGATGCCTATATTCGTCTCCACGAAATGGGGTATGCCCATTCGGTGGAAACCTGGCACGATCATATACTTGTGGGCGGTCTTTATGGGGTATCCCTTGGCCGCGCATTCTTTGGCGAATCCATGTTTTCCGCCATGAGCGACGCTTCCAAGGTGGCGCTGGTATATCTAAGAGATTTACTACAAAGAAAACGTTTTGATTTCATCGATTGCCAAATGTCCACGGATCACCTGCTTCGGCTTGGGGCGCAAAAAGTGGAGCGAGAAAAGTTCCTTGTCCAACTCGGCCGGTCGATGAAATACGCTTCCCTAATCGGCCGTTGGAATCCTGATTACAGCATCCCTAAGACCTAACCAGGTAGGCGACCTCCAAAATTGACAGCCTCGCAAAAATTCCTAAACCACGGCATACCGGCGGAGGCTGGGATTCCGAACTGTGCGATATTAAAGGATTCCAGCTTTACCCGGACTGGCAACCCTTTGGGTAGTTAATCATCAGTCTGATTATTAGAAATCTCTGCGATCCTAGCGTCGAGTCGAGCGCAACGAGCGGTAACATATCATACCCATACTATGAAAGTTTATACATATAAAATATGAAACTATGAATAAAAGTACATACTCTGTTAGGGGGCTGTATTCTGTGAAATAACCTAACATATAGAAAAAAAAGGGTAAAACAAATTACCATGAGGGTTGTTGGAAACGGCACATTACTTGCTTAAGGGTTGTGTATATCAAGCTCAGTCTCAGTCCCACACACTAATAGATCGTTAGAGTATTTCTTAAAGACACTACTGTGTCTAAAGGATAGGTACACGCCAAAAAATAGGAAGAGTAATATGAAAAAGATGACTAAATATGTGCTTTCAATTCTGGGATTAACATCTGTGTTCCTGTTCTGCATAAGCGCCACCGCAGGTATGGTCCCCGAGCAAAATATTGCCGGCCGGCTATTTTCGGAACCAATGACCATGATTTTTCAAGGGATTGTACTAATTGGTCTGGGACAATTTATTAAAAGCAAGAGCAGTTGATAATGACCTCCATTTAATTTAAGCTTGTTGAATCCCGCATTATTTTAACCAGATTTTTCTGATTATCCTGACCACTGAGAAGGACTTTCACTTTAAATTGACCCTGCCTGTAATCAGCAGGTCCACAGTTTGCGTCGACCATCCAGATATCAACTCAGTTTGGACCTTAAATACTCCACTGCTTCAATAAAGTCGCATTTACCAACAGC
>JASFKE010000293.1:0-5820 GCA_050118795.1 Desulfobacteraceae bacterium
CAGCCTGGCGGTGGTGGCCCCCGGTATTTCAGAGGCGTTGGTGGCAACCGCCGCAGGGCTGGCGGTTGCCATCCCGGCCGTTATCGCCTTTAATCATTTTATGCAGAAAATCAGAGTGATCGAGTCTGAACTTATCAGTTTTTCAGCTGATTTTTTAAACATTATCGAGCGGGATATTCTGCCAACCAAAGGATCATAGCCATGGCCATTGAATCCAACACCGATCGGTTGATGTCCGATATCAACGTGACCCCATTTGTGGATGTCATGTTGGTTCTTTTAATCATTTTCATGGTAACGGCCCCCATGATGATGCAGGGGGTGGATGTGACCTTGCCGGAAGCAACCGCCAAGCCGTTGGTGTCACAAAAAGAGAACCTGGTGGTCACCATCGACCAGGACCAGCAAGTGCACATCAACGATTTTGCCGTGGAGGTCGATTATCTCAGAGATAAGTTGGCCAAAATATTGGAAAACCGACCAGACCGGGAAGTCTATTTTAAAGGGGATCAGGCGGTGCCTTACGGGGTCGCAGTCCGGGTGCTGGCCGAGATCAAGGGGGCGGGTGTGACCAAGATCGGAATGGTCACCGTGCCGGTGGAAGAAGATCAACCCGATAAATCCCGACGGTAAAGGCAGCGATGATTGCAAGGTCCACCTCATATGCGGCAGACGACCACAGCCAATCCCTTTTCTGGCCGGTGGCCCTATCCATTGCGGCGCATCTTACGCTGATAGCGATTGTCACTTTCTCCCCGTCCTGGAAATCGGAACCCGAATTTATACCATCGGTGATCGACGTCCAGATGGTTGACCTGTCCGATTTGGGTGCGGCTCCGCCGCCCAAGGCCGTTTCGCCCAAAGAAAGTGCGCCGGTGGTTGAGCCAAAGGAGGCTGCCCCGGAACCTGTTCCGGAGGTCGAGTCCGTAAAAAAACCGGAAATCTCGGTGGCGCCCAAAAAAAAAGAGACCAAACGCGCCCTTAAATATAAAACATTCAAATCCAAAAAAGTACTTGAAAACGCCCTCAAGCGCGTAGAGAAGAGAGTCGATTCATCGCCCCCCAAACCGCTTGAGGATACCATAAAAAAAATCAGGGAAAAGGTATCCAAACAAGGCCGGCCGGAGACTTCGTCCACCAGTTCCCAAAAAAGTGATAAAGCCGCTAAAAGCGGGGCGTATGGACGGGGCAGCCGTAAAGAGATCGAGCTGATCGATCTATACCGTTTGGACATTGCTTATGCCATCCAAAAAAATTGGGCTTTTGCCGATCAGCTTTCCGGGGGAGGGGATAAGGGGGCGGTCCGTATCGCCTTCAAAGTGATGCCCGACGGCACCATCGCTGATATTTTCTTCACCGATCGTTCCGGAAATCAGTATTTGGACGACTCCGCTTACAAAGCGATCGTGAAATCGAGCCCGGTGAAACCACACCCGGATAAATTGTCGAGGCCATACGTGGAGTTGGGGTTGAGATTCACGCCCGAAGGCGTTCGCTAATGACCTTGTTGTTATAGATCATCTTTAAGAAAGTGACTAACGGAAATTGATTATGAATAGAAAAACCATGCGATATAGTGCTGCACTGTTTCTTGCGCTGATGCTGTTTTTGACGCCACAGAATATCATGGCCGATATCAAATATTTTGATTTGACCAAGCCGTTTCTTCGCAAAATTCCCATGGCCATTCCGCAGTTTAAATCCTTGTCGGTGGATCCTGCTGAAAAAGGGCAGATGGTCGCCTTTGCGGACGAGGTGCAGGAGATGCTGGATTTCAGCGGCTACTTCAAGATGCTGGACCGGGGCAGTTTTCTGCACGACCCCCAAAAGTCCGGTATTTCCCAAACCACCATCAACTATAAAAACTGGACGGCCATCGGCGCGGAACTGCTTATCACCGGAGGGCTGCGTATCGACGGCAACACCATGGCCGTCGAGCTGCGATTGTTTGACACTTTCAAATCCAAACTGTTGGTCGGGAAACAATATCGCGGCACCCTTGCCGACCGCCGCACCATGGTGAAGCGATTTTGTTCCCAGGTGCTGAAGAAACTCAACGGCCATGACGGTTTTTTCCACAGCCAATTGGCTTTTGTATCCAACGGCACCGGCCACAAGGAGATTTATCGATGTGACTTTGATGGAGAGAATATTCGTCCAGTGACCCAAAAAGCCAGTATCACCTCTTTTCCGGCATGGTCGTCGGACGGGAGTTACCTGGCATACACCTCCTATGTGAAGGGGCCGGTTCAAATCTTTATCCGCAATCTGAAAACCGGGACGGAAAACAGTGTCAGCTACAAAGGTGTTCAGATAGCGCCTTCATGGTCTCCTAAAAAATTTGAACTTACAGCGACACTATCGTATGGCGGCGATCAGGAAATTTATCTGTTGACCGGCACCGGCAAAATGATTAAAAGGGTGACCAACAGCAGAGGAATAGATGTTGATGCTACCTGGTCACCGGATGGCAAAAAAATCGCCTTTGTATCCAAACGATCGGGTAAACCCCAAATCTACATTAAAGAGATAAGCAGCGGACGTGTCGAGCGATTGACCTTTGAGGGAAAATACAACACACAACCCAATTGGTCGCCCAGGGGGAATATGATTGCATATTCGTCCATGGCCCAAGGCGGAATCAATATTTTTATCATTGATGTGGAAGGTAAAAACCCGATCCAGCTAACGCACAACCAAGGTGATAATGAGGCACCGTCATGGTCCCCCGACGGCAGTTTGCTCGCCTTCAGTTCAACCCGTGAGGGGGGATCGCGTATCTATGTCATGACTGCTTTTGGAACGGATCAACGCCGGTTGATCGATATGCCCGGCGAGCAATTCCACCCCAAGTGGTCCCCCAATATACCGTATTAACAAAAAGCAGCACCTTTAAAACAAAAAGCAGTACCCTAAAAAGGAGGAAAACATGAGGAAAAATATCTGGTTGGTTTTGGCCTTGGTTCTTATCTTGCCGGCAATGCTGTTTACCGTGTCGTGTGCTAAAAAAGCGGTGGAAGCTGAGCCCGAGGAGACTCCGATGGAGACAGTCGAGCCTCAAGAGGATACCGCCGCAGCCGAAGCCGCAGCCGCAGCCGCAGCTGCCGAACAGGCGCGTTTAGAGGCCGAAAGACTGAAAGCGGAAGAGGAAGAACGCGCTATGATGGCCGCAAAAATGGCCTTTACCGATGAAGATGTCTATTTTGAATTTGACAGTGCATCACTGCTTCCCGAGGCCCAAGATCTTCTCAGCCAGAAAGCAGCTTATATTCTGTCCATGCCCGGTGGCAGTATTACCATTGAAGGCCATTGCGATGAGCGCGGCACGGATGCCTACAATATGGCGCTGGGAGAGCGCCGTGCGGAAGCCGCCAAAGCTTTCCTGGTCAATTTAGGGGTGAATCCCTCCCAGGTCACCACCATCAGTTATGGTGAAGAGAATCCGGCAGACCCGGGAAAAAGCGAAGCGGCATGGGCCAAGAACAGGCGCGCGCACTTTGTACAGAATTATTAATGCGCTTTGGTAGGTTTTAGAATCTGATTGGCCGCCGGGTTGGCGTCAACCCGGCGGCCAAACCTACTGCTCTCGGCAATATCCATAACCATTTTGGGATCGAATACATAGCTTGCCATGAAACTTTATCTCATCATTACAGTGACGCTGTCTTGTCTTCTGACCGGTTGTATGGCACTTCAGCAAGATGTCGCCATATTGGAAGAGCGGTTATTGGCTGTCGAGTTTAACAATCAAAAGCTCCAGGAAAAAAACAGGGAGCTGCAAAAAGAGCTCCAGCGTGATCTCGATACCTTGGGCGAAACCCGCAAAAGCAGTGAGCGCGGCCTCCGGGCCCAAGTTGCAGGGATGAACGCAAACATGGAATCGATGCAGCAACAGGTGCGGTTGCTAAAGGGGCGGGTAGAAGAGCTTGAATTTATCATTAATCGCAAAATCCAGGGCTATGAGGCCACCGACAAGAGTAATAGAGGGCGATTGGATGAGGTAAGCCTGTCGGTCTCAAAAATAGATCGGCGCCTCATTCAGTTGGAGCAGTATCTCAATATCAGCGGTAAAAACGGTCAGCCGTCGCCGGCCAGGCCCGCTGCCGGGTTGGAAAAGCCTAAAAGGCAGGCCGATAGAGAGCTTTACGATAAGGCGCGCCAGGCATACGACAATGGGGATATGGATAAAGCCCGGCAGGGATTTCAGAAACTCATTGATAACCACCCCAAATCCACAGAAGCTGATAACGCCCAGTTTTGGATCGGTGAGAGCTACTATCGCGAAAAATGGTACGAAAGAGCGATTCTGGAGTTTCAAACGGTCATCGAAAAATATCCCAAAGGCAATAAAGTGCCTGCCGCCATGCTGAAGCAAGGACTGGCGCTTCTCCAGATCGGAGAAAAATCCAGTGCGCGTTTAATTCTTAAAGAGCTGGTTAAAAAGTACCCCAAAGCGCCTGAATCTGAGGTTGCCGCTAAAAAGCTCAAAGAGTTTTAGGTTTCACAGGCCCCCCCTTATTAATGCACCGCAAGATGGCCGGGGCGTGCCGTCCGGGCAGCGCCACCGCTGATCAACCACTATAGGCTTTTACAAGAGATGGAATATGCAGGCATACCCTCCGAAGTTCCGCTCCTTGCAACAATAAGACCTTAGGCGATCCAATGGCTTTCAAACTGATCGGTATTGACCCTGGGCTGGCGGCCACAGGCCTTGGACTCGTTTCGGGCAATGGGCGCAAAGTTCACGATTATGCCTATGGCGTCATTAATACAGATCCCAAAGAGCCCATTGCCAGTCGCTTGGATCGGATCTATTCCAGAGTCCATGGTTTTTTAAAGGATGAAAAACCGGACATGGTGGTGGTTGAAGATGTCTATTTCCTCGAAAAATATCCAAAATCGGGTATTATTTTAGGCAAAGTCAGCGGAGTGATTCTGTTGGCCGCTGAGCAGGCAGCCGTTCCAGTCAAGGAGATCCCGGTCCGGGAAGCCAAACATGTCCTCACCGGAAATGGCAATGCCGATAAAGAGCAGCTTGAAAAATCGGTGCGACAAACGTTGGGGGCTCCTGATCCAATACGGCCTTTTCATGCCTCAGATGCCTTGGGGCTTGCGATTATAGGCCTCTTTCGTTATGCTCACCTGAACGCTACGGGTTCGCGTCCGGTACCCTGAATAACCGGATTTCGATCAAATTGTTCGATGGCTGAAACAGGCTTAAAGATAAAAAAGTGGAATTATGATCGGATACTTGGAAGGTCGGCTGCTCAAGATCGAAGAGGAGAGAATATTATTGCTCGTCAGGCAGGTGGGCTACGAGGTCATATTGCCATACTTCGTTCGTGAAACCTTGAATGCCAAAGAGGTGGGGGATGAAGTCGCACTGTATATTTACTACCATGTGACCGAACGACAGCCGAAACCCGTCTTGATCGGTTTTAATCTCGAGGCTGAAAAAGAGTTCTTTCAACTGTTCATCTCCGTTGAGGCGATCGGACCGTTAAAAGCAGTCAAGGCATTGAATATTGCCATAAGGGATATTGCCAATGCCATCGAACTTGGCGATGTCGGGACGCTCAAGCAGCTCAAGGGTATTGGCGGGCGTACCGCTCAGAAAATAGTGGCGACCCTGCAGGGCAAGGTGGGTAAATTTGCGATGATTCGGAAAACGGACCATACACCGATCGCAAAACCTGTAGACATCTCCGGCCCGGTTCTTGATGTTCTGGTAAACCAACTCGGGCACCGCCCGGCCGATGCAAAACGAATGGTTTCCCAAGCCCTTGAGCGCAATGCGGATATCGCAACACCGGAAGCGTT
>JASFKE010000294.1:0-5804 GCA_050118795.1 Desulfobacteraceae bacterium
TCACGAAACAGCCTCTTTGGGATCGTCCAGGGCGGCATGTACAAGGATCTGCGCACCCGTTCGGCCGGCGAAATGGTGGAGGTGGGCTTTCCGGGGTACGCCGTGGGCGGGCTGAGCGTGGGTGAGCCCAAGCAGCTCATGTATGAAATGGCCGCCCACACCTTGCCCCTGTTGCCCGATGATGCCCCCCGATATGTGATGGGGGTGGGCACGCCGGCGGACCTGGTGGAGATGGTGGCCATGGGCGCCGATATGTTCGATTGCGTAATGCCCACGCGCAATGCCCGCAACGGCCAGCTCTTCACCCCCTCGGGGACCATCAATATCAACAACGCCCGGCATCGCGAGGCCACCGGGCCCATCGACGAAAGTTGTGGGTGTTACACCTGCCGGCACTACAGCCGTGCATATTTACGCCATCTATACCTGGCCCGGGAGATTCTGGCCCACCGTCTGAATACCATCCACAACCTGCACTTTTATTTGAATCTTGTTAAAAAGATGCGTATGGCTATATTAGAGAATCGCTTCGAGGCGTTTCGGTCTGACTTTCGTGGCCGACAGTCGTCAGGGGCGATGGAAAAATAGTTCGCCGTAATATCGGCTTTTTCAACGAAAAGGGGTAGTGATCATGAAAGAAAGAATTGAAGCGGCCATTGAAAAAATCCGACCGATGCTCAAAGCTGACGGTGGCGATGTGGAGTTGGTGAATGTTACCGATGACGGCGTTGTCCAAGTTCGCCTCCAAGGGGCCTGTTCGGGATGCCCCATGTCCCAGATGACATTGAAGAACGGCATAGAGCGCATCATCAAACAAGAGGTCCCCGAAGTAAAGACGGTGGAGTCGGTTTAAGCCATAGTTCAAAGTTCAAGGTCCCCAGTGTTGATATCTCCCGGTTTGGGATCCCGACATATGGCCCACTGTTGCAGAAGTCTTTAAGGCTCCAAAGTCGAGGCGGCAAATTACGCAACTGTGGGGATGATTTGGACTGGGCCGCAGGCCCAGTTCTCCATCCCCGCTGCGAGGTTTTGCAATGCGCCTGCTCACCCCCTTTAGAGATTTGAAGATCCGTTATAAGCTCTTGTTGGGCTACTGCGCCATTTTTATCCTCTCCTCGATACTGGCCTCGACCACCATCTATCATTTCGTGCGCCGGGCCATAGAGGCCAATATCGAGAGCGAGCTTCAAAACAGCACCACCGCCATATTGAACATGGTGCGCAATGCCGCCAAGGTCTCCATTAAAAACTATTTGCGGGCTGTGGCGGAAAAGAACCTGGACATCACCCGGGACTACTATCGACAATACCGACGCGGCCGACTGGATGAAGCCCTTGCCAAGGATATGGCGCGAAAGGTGATGCTGAGCCAGACCATTGGAAAGACCGGCTACATCTACTGTTTGAACAGCGCGGGCATTATCGACAACCACCCCCATGACGCGCTCATGGGAGCGGATCTGTCGCCCTATCCCTTCATACAAGAGCAAAAAAGAGATAAAGAGGGCTACCTGGAGTACGATTGGCGGAACCCTTCCGAAACCTCTCCCCGGGCCAAGGCCCTCTACATGACCTATTTCGAACCCTGGGACTGGATCATATCGGTCTCTTCATACCGCAATGAGTTCAAGGAGCTGCTCAATGTGGACGATTTCCGCGACAGTGTCATGTCGCTTAAATTCGGCAAAACCGGCTACTCCTTTGTCATCGACTCCCATGGAAAGTTGATCCTGCACCCCATACTCGAAGGGATCAACATCCTGAGTGAAACCGATGCGGACGGACGGCAGTTCGTCAGGGAACTCATTGCCGAACGCACGGGGAAAATCACCTACTCCTGGAAAAATCCCGGAGAGACGCATCGCCGGAAAAAGCTGGTGATATTCAATTATATCCCGGAATACGACTGGATCGTGGCCTCTTCCAGCTATCTGGATGAGTTTTACGCCCCTTTGAAAACCATCGAGAAGATATTTGTGCTCACGGTATCTCTCTCTCTTTTGTTGGTGCTGCCGTTGACGTTGTGGATCAGCGCCTCCATCACCAATCCCCTGGGCGAGTTGATGCAGCGTTTCGCCCAGGGCGCCAAGGGCGACGCCGGGGTTCGCATGGAGCGGCTCTCCAACGACGAAGTGGGGACTCTGGCGCGCTATTTCAATACCTTCATGGAGCGTTTGGACAAGTCCAGCCGGAGTTTGAGGGCGCAAATCGAAGTGCGTGAAAAGGCCGAGGCGGCCATTCGGAAAAGTGAAGCCAAATACCGCGAACTGGTCCAAAATGCCAACAGCATTATTCTCAGGGTGGACACCCGGGACCGCATCACCTTTTTCAACGAGTTCGCCCAGCGTTTTTTTGGTTACCCGGAGCAAGAGATCATGGGCCGCAGCAGCGTGGGCACCATCATGCCCCACAACGATTCCGACGGACGCCCCATGCGCTCGGTAATGGCGCGGATGGCCAACGCTCCTCAATCGCATCACTACTATGAAATGGAGAACATGCGCCGTAACGGTGAGCGGGTATGGGTGGCGTGGACCCATAAGGCGGTGCGCGATGATGCCGGACAAATCGTGGAGTATTTGTGCATCGGCCACGATGTGACCGAAGCCAGGGCCGCGGAGAAAGAGATGGCCCGGATGCGGCTCTATCTGCAAAAGATTGTGGACTCCATGCCCTCCATACTGGTGGGGGTCGATTTGGACGAGCGCATCACCCTGTTCAACCGGGAGGCGGAACAGCTCACGGGCATGACATCCCAAGATGCGCTGGGGCTTCCGGTGGACAGGGTATTGGGGCGTTTTGGCCCCTACTACAAGAAGATGATCCATCGGGCCATGGCTGAAAAGAGCACCATGAAAACGGAAAAAGTCCCCCATCCGGTTCACCATGAACAGCGCTGGGCGGATATCATGGTTTACCCCATCCAGTTCAGGCGCGTGGAGGGTGTGGTGATCCGTATCGATGATGTCACCGCCCGCGCCCATATGGAGCGTGTGATGGTGCAGACGGAAAAGATGATGTCCGTGGGCGGGCTGGCGGCCGGAATGGCCCATGAGATCAATAATCCTCTGGGCGCCATGGTTCAAAGCGCCCAGAACATCCTGCGGCGCATCTCACCGGACCTGCCGGCCAATATAGAGGCGGCCAGAGCGTGCGGGGTCGAGTTGACGGCGGTATGCGCCTATCTCAGGGAGCGTCAGATCACCACCTTTTTGGAGGGCATTCGCACGTCAGGTCAAAATGCGGCCCAAATTGTGGATAACATGCTCCACTTCAGCCGAAAAAGCGAGTCGCACAAAAGGGCCGTGGAGTTGGTGGATCTTCTGGATAAAACCGTTTCCCTGGCCGCCCACGATTACGATTTAAAGAAGAGATATGATTTTCGCAGCATTCAGATCGAACGAAATTTCAGCCGTGACCTGGGGATGGTGCCCTGCGTGGCCACCGAGATCGAGCAGGTGGTTCTAAACCTGCTGCGCAACGCCGCCCAGGCAATGGCCGATTACAAGGGGCAGGGGCGGCCGCCCCGGATTATCATGCGGCTCTACCGCCGGGACGACATGGCGGTTATTGAGGTCGAAGATAACGGTCCGGGCATGGCCGACAAAGATCTTAAACGGGTGTTCGAACCTTTTTATACCACCAAGGATGTGGGCGCCGGAACCGGCCTGGGCCTTTCCGTCTCCTACTTCATCATCACCAATAACCACGGCGGCACCATGGAGGTCAGCTCCAAACCCGGGCAAGGGGCCCGATTTACCATACGGCTGCCCATGGCCCAAGGGCGTAAAGCCCGGCAATCCCGAGAGTCGGCGGCGTGAAAAATGATAATGACACCCTAATGCCGGGCAGTTCAAAAGAGCCCATGGACAATAGGCCAGATTCCCCCACCAAAATTCTGGTGATCGACGATGAGGCGTTGATTCGCAAGAGTATCGCCGCCTATTTGAGTGACAGCGGTTTTGATGTGCTGGAGGCCGGAGACGGGCCCGCCGGCATAGAGATGGTGGCGCGGCATGATCCCGAAGTGGTGCTGCTCGATCTGCGCATGCCCGGGATGGACGGCCTTGAGGTGCTGGACAGGGTCACAGGCCGATGGCCGGAGACGCCGGTGGTGGTGGTGACCGGCGCAGGGGTGCTCAAAGATGCCATTGAAGCGGTACGACTCGGCGCTTTTGAATTTATCAGCAAACCCATCATCGATATGGCGATCCTGGAGCATGCTGTTCGCCGGGCTGTGGAGCGGCGCCGATTGCGTCTCGAAAACCGGGCCTACCAGTCCCATTTGGAGACCCAGGTTCAGTTGCGCACCCGTGACCTGCAGCGCCGCACCTCCCAGCTGGAGCAGTCCAATCTCCGGCTGGAGAGCGAAATGGCCGGGCGCCGGCGTACCGAAAAGGCGCTGCGTCAAAGCCAATCCCAGCTTTTGGATCTCATCGCACTCTTTGAAGGGTATATCTATGCGGTGGATTTGAGCTACCGGTTGGGTTTTATGAATCCCAAGCTTATGGCGGCCACCGGTTGCCAAACACCCCAGGGGCTGTGCCACCGGGTGATATACAACAATGATGCCCCCTGTCCCTGGTGCCCCCTTGGTGATGTGCGCCAAGGGCTTACCGTGCGTCGGGAGTTGCACAGCTCCCGGGATGGACGATGGTACTACGGCATATACACGGGCCAAACCGATTCACGGGGCGAGGTCAACGGCTGTCAAGCCATTGTGATGGATATCCATGAGCGCAAGCAAGCCGAAGCGCAACTGCAAAACCAGGCCCATAAGCTCGAGGCCCACAATGCCAGGCTGCGCCACTCCCTCCAGGGGGCGGTTCGGTTTGGGGAGATCATCGGAAAAAGCGCTGCCATGCACTCGGTTTACGACGCCATATTGAAAGCTGCCGAGTCCGGCGCCAATGTGATCGTCTACGGTGAGTCGGGCACCGGCAAGGAGTTGGTGGCCAAAACCATCCACGACCTGAGCGATCGGGGTGACAAGGCCTTTGTTCCGGTCAACTGCGGCGCCATTCCCGATAATTTATTTGAAAGTGAGTTCTTCGGTTATGAGAAAGGCGCATTTACCGGCGCGGAGCAGGATAAAAAGGGGTTTTTAACCGCCGCCCGGGGCGGCACCCTCTTTCTGGACGAAGTGGGCGAGATCCCGGCCAACATGCAGGTGAAACTGCTTCGGGCCATTGACGGCGGCGGCTACACGCCCCTGGGGAGCCACACCGCCATTGTGCCGGATATCCGTATTGTGGCGGCCACCAATCGCGATCTGCAGCAGTTGGTGGCGGCCGGTGATTTTCGCAAGGACTTATATTACCGCATTCATGTCGTGCCCATTTCCCTGCCGCCGCTGCGGGAGCGGCGCAACGATATCCCTTTGCTCATTCACCACTTTATGCAGCTGTTCAACCGCCAGGGCCAACGCCAATCCATTCCGGCCCCTATTATGACCGCCATGCAGCAGTACCACTGGCCCGGTAATGTGCGTGAACTGCAAAATGCCGTACAGCAGTACCTTGCCCTCGAGGATGTGGACGTCATTGCCAAACTTTCGCCCCAGCCGGAATTTTCGGCGCCGCACCCCGGGTCTTTGGAGGAGCCGGAAGCCCATGGGCTGGCGTTGAGCGAGGCCAGAAAGTGCTTTGAAAAACGCTATATCGAAAAGCTGCTGATTGAGCACCGTTGGCACCGGTCCAAAGTGGCCGCCATTTTGGGGATCGATCGACGCACCCTGTTTCGGAAAATCAACACCCTTGGAATTAAATAGTCTCATTCTAGGACATTTATAGCCCAAAGCAATA
>JASFKE010000295.1:0-5789 GCA_050118795.1 Desulfobacteraceae bacterium
ACGACTCTGGCCGAACGTATGGGCAATTACCAGCGACTTAACAAACAGCACGGCACGTTTTGCGATCAGATCGACGGGCACTCCTTCATGGAGAACAGCCGTATGTGGCGCGATGAAGACCTGTAGCCGGCGGTTGCGTCGAAGACTCGTGCTGACGCTGCAACATGACCACATATCGGCATTGTGCCGCATTTTGTGCGCATCGGAGTTGAGCTTCCGGCACAATCATGCCGCAAACGATGCAATTTAAGTTGGGATAAAAGAAGATATGACGTTCAACTTCGAGGAAGGGCAAGGGAACTTTGACGATCACCCGCTTTTCGGCTGGGTTCGGGAACTGCGGCGTGATTTTCACCGCCATCCTGAGGTCGGCTTCGAAGAGACCCGCACGGCGGAAAAGATCAGAGAGATTCTCTCCCAACTGGGGGTTCCATTGGTGGCCGCCCCCGAGGCGCCTACCGGGGTGGTGGGCTGCATCCAGGGCGGCCAACCCGGTCCCACCATCGGCGTGCGTGCGGATATCGACGCCCTTCCCATGCAGGAAGCCGCTGACAAACCCTATGCCTCGAAATACGCTGGCCGCATGCACGCCTGTGGACATGATGCCCATACGGCCATCTTGCTGGGGGTTGCCCGCAGCCTGATGACCTCAGGCCGCATGGACGACATGCCGGGCCGTGTAAAGCTCATATTTCAACCGGCCGAGGAGACCCTTGGCGGCGCTAAAACCATGGTGGCCTCCCGGGTGATGGAGAATCCTCACATCGATGCCATGGTCGCTCTGCACGTTTCCAACCAGTACCCCCTGGGTACGATAGGGCTGCCCCGGGAGTACGCCTATGCGGCCGCCGACTGGTTCGACTTGAAGATCCACGGCCGCGGTGTCCATGCCGCCATGCCCCACCGGGGGGTGGATCCCATCATGGCCGGCGTCAATCTTTACCAGGGATTTCAATCCATTGTCAGCCGCCGGGTCAATCCGGCAGATGTACTGGTCCTTTCCGTGAGCCGCTTCATCGCCGGAGACGCACCCAACATCATACCTGATGAGGCCTTTCTTGCCGGTACCCTGCGATACTTCAAGAGCGCGGTGCGAACCATGGCCCGGGAGCAGGTCGACCGTCTGATCGAAGGAGTGGAAAGAGGCTTCGGGGTAAAGGTGGATTTGAATTACACAGCGGCCACCTGTCCGGTGAAAAACGACGCCGCGATCGTGGCCCTGATTCAAAATGCGGCAGCCGAAATTGTGGGCGAGGAGAAGATCACCAACGCCGAACCCACTACCGGAAGCGAAGATTTCAGCGAGTATCTCAAGTACGCCCCGGGGGCAATGCTTTTCCTCGGCAGCCGTGCACCGGATTCCAAGGAGCGTCAACCGGCGCATTCACCAACCTTCGATATCGATGAAAGGTGCCTGCCCCTGGGTATCGAGATCATGACCCGGATCTGTCTCGATTTTCTGAGTCAACGCTGCGATAGAAGTGTTTTCAAAACCACTTCTAGGAAAAAGAGACAACCGGAACAGCATTTCAATAATTGCATTGGGAGGAGGTAAAAATGATGGGAAGACTTGGTTGCTTGCTTGCGATTCTCAGTTTTATTTTGATGCCCGTGAATACCTTTGCCGGTTCCAAGGACACTTACACCTGGGCGATTTTCGGCACCACCGGCACGCTGGATCCGGCCAAGGCCTACGATGATGCCAGCATGGGCGTGTTGTGGAATGTTTACGAAACCCTGATTTGGTATGACGGAGACAAGACCGAAAAATTCATCCCCGTCCTGGCACAGGAGGTGCCCACGGTGGAAAACGGCGGCATTACCGACGGCGGTAAAACCATCCGTTTCAAGATCCGCAAAGGGGTTAAATTCCATGCCGGTGGTGAGCTGACCGCCGAAGATGTAGAGTACTCCCTGGAACGCGCCATGATCTCGGATCCCAGCGGCGGACCGGTCTGGATGCTGCTTGAGCCCCTTGTGGGCACCGGCGGCAGCCGTGACGACGACGGCAAGCTCAAAGCGGGCATCGTGGACAAGATTGCCAAGGCCGTGGAGGTAGAAGGCGACAGCGTGGTCATTCGCATGCCGCGGGCCTATCCGCCCATTATGAGCATCTTCGTCAACTCCGTGGCCGCCGTCATCGACAAGCAGTGGGCGATCCAGAACGGCTGCTGGGACGGCAAGTACGAAAACGCCGCCAAATACGCCAATCCAAAGAGCGGCGAGGAGCCACTGGCCAAGGTAATCAACGGTACCGGCCCCTACCGCCTGAAGGAGTGGGTCCCCTCCGACCGCATCGTCTTCGAGCGTTTTGAAGGCTACTGGGGCACCAAACCACCCATCAAGACAGCCATCCGCAAATATGTTCCCGAGTGGAGCACCCGTAAACTGATGATGCAAAGCGGTGATCTTTCCAGCATGATCGTACAGGCCAACCACCTGCCCGAAATGGCGGCCGTCAAAAGCGTCACCCTTAAAGAGGTTCCCAGCCTCTTCGTCACCACGGCCTTTTTCTGCCAGGGCATCGAGACCGCCGGCAACAGCAATATCGGCTCCGGCAAACTCGACGGCGAGGGCATTCCGCCCGATTTTTTCACCGACATCAACGTGCGCAAGGCCTTCCAGCACTGCTTCGATGCGGCAACCTACCAACGGGAGGTCACCAACGGCAAGGGCCACGTCCTCACCGCGCCGCTGCCCAAGGGGGTCGCCTTCCAGAAGGACTTTCCCGGATATGATTACAATCTGGAAAAGGCGGCCGCCTACATGAAAAAGGCCTGGGGGGGCGACGTGTGGAAAAAGGGCTTTAAGATGACCATCCTGCACAACACCGGCAACGACATGCGCCAGGCCGCGGCTCACATGATCGCCGAAAACATGATGAGCCTCAACGACAAATTTCAGATCGAGGTGGCCCATGTGGAGTGGAAGGATTACTGGGTGCGCTACCGCCAGCACATCTACCCCATCTTCATCATCGGCTGGTTCGCCGACTTCGCCGATCCTCACAACTTCCTTTACACCTTCATGAGTTCCCAGGGCAACTACGGCAAGCACATGGTTTTTAAAAACGAAGCGATCGACAGGCTGTGTGAACAAGGCATACTGGAATCGCGCACCGAAGAACGCAAGAAGATCTACCACACCCTGCAGCAGAAGTGGATCGACCACGCTCTGGGCATCAACGTGATCCAGCCTTCGCGAATTCGGGCTTACGCCCCCGGCGTAAAATCCAAACCGGTCAACGCCCTCTTCTCCTCGGTCTTCTTGATCCGGGATCATGCGTTGGAGTAGGTGAAGAGGTTCAAGCATGCTGGCATATATCGTCAGACGACTGCTGTTGATGATAGCCGTAGTGTTCGGGGCCACCGTACTGCTGTTCGGGATAATGATGACCTTCAGCCCCGAACGCCGGGCGGCGGTCTACATCAACTCGCCCCAGCAGGCCCAGGATCTGCCGAAAATCGTAAAGCTGTATGGGCTGGATGATCCTTTTTACCTGCAATATTTTCGCTGGTTGAAGAAAATCAGCAAGGGGGATTTCGGCTACTCCTCCACGGCGGCGGACACCTTCTGGCCCGCCTTCTGGCGCTATCTGCCCGTTTCCCTGGAGCTCAACCTCTTCGAAGCACCCTTGGTGATCATGCTTGGTGTCTGGCTGGGGACCCTGTCGGGCATCAAGCACGACTCCATCGTGGATCATACCATTCGTTTTGGCGCCATCACCTTCTGGTCCCTGCCCACTTTCTTGTTCGCCCTGGTGTTGCTCATGCTCTTCTACGGCTACTTACACGTCTTTCCGCCCGGTGTGCTGAGCGATCATTTCCTCCAGTACATCCTGGACAACCCCGACCAGTTCGTGCGCTATACCCATATGTACACCATCGACGGTATATTGAACGGGCGTCTGGACATCGCCTTGGACGCCTTCAACCACTTGGTCCTGCCGCTGACCACCTCAGTGCTGGTGTTGGTGGCCATGGTGGTTCGCGTGATGCGCTCCACCATGATCGAGGAGATCTCCAAGGACTACATCATCACCGCCGTGGCCAAGGGCGCTGACGAAAAGACGGTTTACTACAAACACGCCCGCCGCAATGCCATGATACCCGTGGTCACCATGACCGGTCTGATCGTCGCCTTCCTCATCCAGGGCAATATCGAGGTGGAGTACGTCTTCAATCGCAAGGGGATCGGCTTCTGGCTGGCCAATGCGGCCATCCAGCTGGATATCCCCGCGCTGATGGGTTTGATCATCATCATCAGCGTCGTTTTTGTCACCGTTAACCTGATCGTCGATTTGATTTGCGCTTACATCGACCCAAGAATCCGGTTGGAGTGAGAACCTTCATGATGTCCAAGAAACACCATCCCAAACTGAAGGAACTGGTCTTTGTACTCCACAAGTTCTTAAAAAATCCTTCGGCCGTTGTCGGCGCCATCATCCTGTTGTGCTTTATCGTGGTGGCCGTGGCCGCACCTTACCTGGCCAAGCCCAAGTACAGGAACAATCCCTACAAGATGCCCCACTCGGGCTACTCAACAACCCCCAAGCCGCCCAGCGCCAAGCACATCATGGGCACCACATCGGGTCAGTACGACATCAAGTACGGTGTGGTCTGGGGCACGCGCACCATGTTCAAGGTGGTCATGGTCGTGGTGCTGGTCAGTCTGCTCATCGGGATCATCATCGGCACCTGTGCAGGTTACTTCGGCGGCATGGTGGACGAGATCCTCATGCGCATCACCGATATCTTCTTCTCCGTACCGGGGTTGATCCTGGCCCTGGCCATCGTGGTGGCCTTCGGCCGCGGCATCGAGAAGATCATGGTGGCCCTGATCCTCGTCCGCTGGCGCAATTACGCGCGGGTGATGCGCTCGGCGATCCTCACCATCCGGGACATGGAGTACGTCCAGGCGGCCAAGACCATGGGGGTCACCGATCTGGGCATTATGGTGCGGCACATTGTACCCAACAGCATCTACCCTGTGGCGGCCCTGGCCTTCCTGGACATCGGCAACATCGTGCTGGCCGCCGCCTTTTTCGCCTTTTTGGGGCTGGGCGAGGCGCAGAACTACGCCGACTGGGGCCAGATGGTCGCCCTGGCGCGCAACTACATTATCGGACCGCCGGACGATCCGCTGCGCTATTGGTACACCGTGGTCTTTCCCGGAGCGGCCATCGTACTCTTCGTATTGGGCTGGAACCTGATCGGCGACGCCCTGAGGGATGCCTTCGATCCCCGCATGCGCAGACGATAAGGGGAAGATATGGCCAAGCTGCTCGAAACGGTCGACCTGGTGACCAACTTTTACACCTATGAAGGCGTGGTCAAAGCGCTGAACGGGGTGAGCCTTGTCGTCGACAGCGGCGCCACTTTCGGCCTGGTGGGCGAATCCGGCTGCGGCAAGAGCGTCACCGTGCGCTCGGTGATGCGCATCGTTCAGGATCCGGGGCAGATCGAAGGGGGCCAGGTGTTGGTCTTCTTCGACGAAGCGAACAAGGAGAAAGGCCTCGACCTGCTCAAACAGTCCACGACACACATGGAGAGTCTGCGGGGCGACCAAATTTCGATGGTCTTCCAGGAGCCCAACGCCGCCTTGAATCCCACCTTCTCCATCGGCGAGCAGGTGGGCGAAAGCTTCTGGTTCCACCGGCAAAAAGAGCTCTTCCGGACGGTCTGCGAAAAACTCCAAAACGGACACACATCGCCCTGGGCAAAGCTGGTCAAGGCACTATGCGCAGTCGCCGCACGGGATCCTGACGCGTTTGCGGTGAAGCTTTTTTC
>JASFKE010000296.1:0-5778 GCA_050118795.1 Desulfobacteraceae bacterium
GGCAATGCCTTGGGACGTAACCGCAAGCTCCAGGCCAACGCCCGTAAGGGTAAGGCTGTCGATTTCTCCCCGTATCAAGGTGAGCGGTGAGTAGTCGATTTGGATGGCGGCAATGGTGATGACCGGGATTTTATTTGCCGAAAACCGGATGGGACCTATATCGGCTCCCCGCCACCCTATGCGCCGGACATGAACCTCGGTGGGCATCAGGTTGAACTCCCGGGCCAACCCGGGGATCAGCTTTTTTTCGATATAGCCGGGCAAAGCAAATGAGACGGCTGTGGAGATCAATGCCAGCAAGAGGGCTATGGCCAAACCGGTCCGCAGGAGCCATTTCAGGATTTTGGACTCCAACTAGAACAACCCCAATGAAGATTTTTTCTCAAGGCGAAACATCGCTTCCAGCAACCCCACACATCCGGTCATCATATTGTCCCCCCAGGGTGCACCCCAGGTGATGGGCATGCGCGATGGTGCGAGGAGTCTGCGTTTGGGGCCGGTGGCCACGATGGCTTCAATGGCATCTCGTCCGGGTGCCTCCCTCAGGTAAGCGCCGTGACCACCTTCGGCGAGAATTTGGGCGTGGCGCAATTTTCCTTCGGGCAGATCATTAAGCAATTGTTCAAGTCGCTCCAGCGTTATATCGTGGGTGTGGTACTCAAAGCTGGCCTGGAGCACTCCATTGGTCAACACTGCTCCAACGGTGTGGGATGTTGCCACATCCAGCACCATTAATGTGCTTTTGTTTCGGGTTGAGGGGTCCAGTGATGATCCCAAAATAGCCGCCATGCCGCTGTCCATGACATAGACTTTGCGGGTGGGCAGCCGGGCCGCCGCAAGGGCGATTGATTTTAAGCGGTTGAATTCATGTGGAATAGTTTCCGGTGTAAACATCATGGCATGGGGGCAGGGGTGCTGGTCCAGCCGCTGCTTAAATAAGTTATGGCGAAATTCCAGGTGGGACACCCCCGCCGGTGCTCTGCCGTGGTCCTGGGCGCAGACGGCCACAGCTTCGAATTCGAAAGGCAGGCCGAACCCTTCCACGATTTTTTGGATGCGACGCTCATCGATATCCTGCAGTTCAACTTGTGTATACCCGGGGGCATTGACCATGGTTCCAGCGGTTTCATCGGAGATCACCGCAATACCCATGGCGTTGACCCGGGCTGGATCGTGGTGCAGTGTGGCCGCCGCAGAGGATGAAATTTTAACATCGGCGGTTTTGGCGCGCTCTATCAATGCCGCCGTCACCGGTCCACCGCCCATCTCAGCGCCGCTGATCAGCAGATTTCCGGTAGTGTCGATAATCGTGGCTGCCGTGGTTCGAACCGGGGATTTGACCACCGCTTTGTAGTGCATCTCCTCTTGCGGATCGTAACACAAAAGATCCATGGTGCCGGCGCCGATGTCGATAGTGAGTATGTTTTTCATATTGAGTAACTTACAAAAAAATATCATCCAGGGCAATAGGGCCCGCAATCTCCTTGATGAAATAAAACAAATTACTTGATTTTGAAATAAATGATGTTAAAATATACAAAATTCAACATGGCTTCGTAGATAAATCGCGGAGCGGTTTTTTTCTGAAGGAACAAATCATTTGCTACATCCTCCAGTTTAAAATTTTGAGCATTCTATAGAAAGGAGGATGTCACCATGGCCAACGGAACAGTTAAATGGTTTAACGACCAAAAAGGCTTCGGCTTTATCGAGCAAGAAGATGGGCCTGATGTATTTGTTCATCATTCAGCAATTAATGCGAGCGGATTCAAAAGTCTTAGCGAAGGCGACCGGGTTACCTTCGACATCGAGCAGGGTCAAAAAGGTCCTGCTGCAGTAAATGTCACTGTAAGCTAAAAATCCGATACCTCTATAATTTAAAGGGGCATACCTTCCAAGTTTGGAGGGGCATGCCCCTTGCCTTTTTTTAGTGATTTCCAACAAAGGCGGCTTGCACAGCGCTTTAAATCGTGTGTGTTCCTTGTGGGTGGGGCCCCTCCATCCATTTTGACCATACGCGCTGGGTGTATTCCCATCGCAAAGAACCAAATAATCAACCCTTAGGTCTCTTGGCTCTGATAGGTCTCTTGGCTCTGAGGCCATCCTTCATTTGTCATGTCGGGGGGTAAAGAGAGGAAGGTCATTAACATGAACATCTACCTTGGAAATCTATCCTTCAGCACCACGGAAGAAACCCTGAAGGCATTGTTTGTCGAGTTTGGCGAAGTGTCTAGCGTAAAAGTGATTAAGGACAGGTTTTCCGGTAGGCCCAAAGGGTTTGGTTTTATTGAGATGCCTAGCAACTCAGAGGCAGACCAAGCCATCAAGGCATTGAACGGAAACCGGATAGACGGCAATAACATCAAAGTCAGACCTGCAGATCCGGGTGGGAAAAAACGTAAGAAACGCTCCTTGCGCAGAAGAGGTTATTGAGATGTGGACCTCAGGCAGGGGGGCTATTTCAATCATGGCGCACCCATCTCTTTCCCGCCTGCTGTGGCTATGTGCCGGCGTGAAAATCAATGGCGCCTTCCAGATATGGCAGGGCGACCCAAGCATTGCCCTGGCAGGCACAGCGCTTGCCGTTATGGCCGCATTTAAAACAGGTTGCCTGCCCGCAATTCATGCACCGGTATCCCCGCCGTTGAGCTGATTTTTCAATCATAAAAAGCGATAGATCCCGGTGGCCGTCTATTAGCCTCATTTTTCGGCCACAGCAAAGGCAAGGCTGCCACTTTGGGCCGGTGTTATAAATAAGATATGCCATTGTTTGGGTTCCTTTCCGGATTGGTGTCGGTTCCACATCACCCAGGCGGCACCTTTTGACATATGAACGACTTTGGTGGGAATTGATGGCCTGTCGTGTATCGATCTCTTGAATTTTAAATTTACCGCCGCCGACCCCGTCGCAACGACCGCATATACCGGGGGAGATTTAGACCATCCCACGAATAAGGGGGCCTGTCTGTGACCCGGATCACTCTTTTAATTAAAAGTGCCATCCGGTCTGAATCAGGACGGTGACGCTTCGGGTATGGAAACAGCCCTTATCCACCCTGAATCGATGCACCTTGTTTGTTGACATACCCCGTATATTCTGAAATAAATTATCTTGATGCAGCAAGTTTTGGTTTCGTATGCAAATCCTTTTGTATCATCCTACTCTGATTTATCATCCTATTATAAATTGCTGTATGCAGCTCCATTGTTCCACAAAAAAAAATAATGACCGCTCCAACACTCCTGTTCACAGGGGTGTAGACGGTGGCTGTTGTCGTTTGGCTTTATGGGTGTGTTCAAGGCCTTCGGAACGCTCCACGGAGGGCCCCTATGTTCCATCGTGTACCGGTCTCGTTGACCTGTATTTGTCTTGGAATTGGGCTTCTGGGAACCCTTGGCAGCTTGCTGCCTGTGCTTTCGGTTGCGGAGGATAACCTCGGCCTGCACCTGCTATATTGGTGGCGCGGTCCTGAGAAATCCCATGCCGATGTGGTCGTGGTGGCCATCGACAGGGAATCGGCCAGAGCTTTTAACCTTCCGGCGGCCGCTCACAAATGGCCGCGAATGCTGCATGCCCGCTTATTGAATCGGTTGACAGCAAGCGGCGTAGCTGTCGTTGCATTTGATCTCATCTTTCATGATCCCCAAAATATTTCTGATGACCAGGCATTGGGCGTGGCCATTGCCGAAGCCGGCAATGTGATATTAACCCAACCCATCCAAAGGCGGACCATGTCGCTTGTTGATTCCACCGGCAACCGGGCTGCCCGGGTGAATATTGAAATGATGGTATCGGCCATCCCGGTTATAGCTGATGCAGCGCTGGATCAGGCGCCCTTTCCACTGCCCAAAATACCGGTCAAATTGAACCAATTCTGGCGATTCAGTCCGGGATCCGGCGATGTTCCCACACTGCCGGTGGTGGCCATGCATGTGTATGCCATGGCGGCATTCGATGAATTTGTCACGCGGTTGAAAAAGATTGATCCCGCCGCCGCCGATACACTGCCGGCCATGGCAGATGGAAAAAGTCGCGCCCGTCGTATCATCGACTCCATACGGCCGTTATATCTTCTTTTCGAAAAGGATCCCACCCTGGCTGACCGCATGACTGAGGATCTGGAGCGTCATCCGCCGCCGACGCCTCTGGTGAGAGCCCTCATCGAGTTGTACAGCCCTGGCAACAGCCGCTACCTGAATCTCTACGGTCCCCCCGGAACCATTGAAACCATCTCCTACCATCGGTTGCTGGGTGACAATGACGCGAGTTTCGGCCCGGAGAAAAAAGAGCTCCCCGCCTTGGGCGGAAAGGCTGTCTTCGTGGGGCAGACGCAGAGCGATTGGTTCAAGGCCAACGACGGCTTCTACACGGCCTTTACCGAAGCGTCGGGCATGGATATCAGCGGTGTGGAAATTGCCGCCACCGCTTTTGCGAATCTGTTGGAGGACAAAGCGGTTCGCCCTCTTGGTCCGGCGGTCAATCTCGCACTGCTTTTCGGCTGGGGGGTGGCCGGAGCTTTGATCACCCTCTGTCTTTCCACAGCTGCTTCAACCGCAGGGCTATTGATTCTCAACGGCGCCTATATCTTTTTGGCGTTCGCCCAATTTAAATCCGGCGGCACATGGTACCCACTGGTGGTTCCCATACTGGTACAGACACCGGCGGCATTTATGGCCGGCACGGTTTGGAAATATCGCAAGGCCAATCGGGAGCGCCGTAACATTCGCGAGGCCTTTGGCCATTATCTTCCCAATGATGTGGTGGATAAACTGGCATCCAATGCCAAGAACCTGGCTGCCGGTGGCCAGGTCATCTACAGTATCTGTTTGTTCACCGATGCCGAGAGCTACACCTCGCTATCCGAAGAGCTGGACCCGGAATCTCTGACCCGATTGATGAACTCCTACTATGAAGCGATATTCAAACCCATAAAGGATCAAGGCGGCATCATTTTACAAGTCATCGGCGATTCAGTTCTGGCGCTATGGACCGCAGCGCAGCAAAGCGACGCTTTGAAATCGGCCGCCGGCAGGGCCGCGGTGGGGATCTCCGATGCGGTACGGCAGTTCAATGCCAAAGCAGCTCCCCACCTGCTGCCCACGCGTGTCGGGATTCACGCCGGTAAAATTCTGTTGGGCAATATCGGGACGATGGACCATTTCGAATACCGGCCGGTGGGCGATATCGTCAACACCGCGTCACGATTGGAGGGACTCAACAAATATTTGGGAACTCGCATGCTGACCTCGGAAGAGGCCTTGGGGCCGGACAACGGGATTGTAACGCGGCCGGTGGGACAATTTGTGTTCAAGGGCAAACTCCATCCGGTTCGGGCGCATGAGATTTTGCAAAACAGCATATCTTCACCACAGTGGCAGACAGATGTGTATCGAACCTTCGCATTGGGACTCAAAGCCTTTGAGATGCAACTCTGGGGTGAGGCCGGGCGCTACTTTGATCAGGCACTTCAAATAGATGAAAATGACGGACCATCCAAGTTCTATCGAAATCTCTGTCTGGAATTGAGCCAGAGGCCGCCCGGCAGTGAATGGAGCGGTGCCGTGCATTTAGCCAAAAAGTAACAGTGCGGCGGCATCGTTGGTTTTAACCCTAAACCATACAGGAGTGTAAATCGTGATGAGGCACCGGCTGGCAATGGTGGGTATCGCGCTGTTTTTCTGGGGCCATGGTATTGTCGGAGAACACACTATGGCTTTTGCAGATGATAACACCAAGCCATGGGTGAGCAAGGTCATTTCCATTCAGGGCCATGTGAC
>JASFKE010000297.1:0-5766 GCA_050118795.1 Desulfobacteraceae bacterium
CGCCACCCAGGCCTACGGCAGCCGATTGAGCAACCTTGAGTTCAAAAACCGGGAAACCGGCGATTACCAGGACCTGGATCTTGAAGACAACAGCATGTACGTGGTCGTGACCAACAGCTATATCGCCGCGGGCCGCGACGGCTACGACACCTTCGCCACAGTGCAGGAGCTGCGCGGTGAAGGGACTGACACCTATCTGGATTACGCCATGTCCTTTGCCAACTATGTGAAGGAGTTGGCGGCCGCAGGTGAGGAGCTGGTGAAGCTGCCGACCGAAGACCATCCCATCAAAAGCTACACGCCCACAACGGATGAAGAAGACAGTCTGTAACGGTCGTTCACACAGATTTCCATCAATTAATAAAACCGACCTCGGTGCTACTGAGGTCGGTTTTTTTCTGCAATTCGTTGAAAGGATCTATTTCGCTGGCGGCAAAATCACTAAACTACTCTTCTTTTCCTTGTTTTCGATCAGGCTGTCCGGCTTTGAAGGGGCGATCAATGTGTTGTTTTTATCGATGGCCGTGTTATCATCCATCAGAATAATGCCCATCTGTTTCAAGGCTTCGTGTTTAAAGTGATTTTGATGTTCCATATGTTTTTTGCGCAGCTTGTAATTAACAATCACCCAGGCAATCCCCACAATGGTGGCCATGAGCACTATACCCCCTAAAGATACTAAAAAATACTTGAGAAGTTGCTCGCTGGTGTTTATGGCAACCACCATGATATCGTCCAGCTTATAGGCGACAATAGATCCCGTAACCAGTACAAAGAGGGTGACCATAAATGGGATTCTGTGCAATTGCGAAAGGCCGTATGATTTTGAGCGTTGGTATCCGTCCTGCTCACCGGGCTCCCCATGGGTGTTATGGTTATCACCGAAATAGAAGTAATTGAAGGCCAGAATAATAATGCCCAACAAAAAAGTAATGATCACCGGAATGGCAAACGCTGCGAAAAAGTAAGGCTTCCATGGAAATGGGGTTTTGGCAAGGCCCACGGATCCCACAAAAGTGAAAACCAATATCAGCAACTCAAGACCGCCAATGAGATATAAGTAATTTGAAAAAGAGGTTTTGAGCTGCTCCTTGTCATATAAAGAGGCAATGCCATTCAACTTGTTGTTTCTTTTTTGGTTCGTCACAATTTATATCCCTGTTGATAGAGCCCTTCGGTTTTTGGTGTTAACGCTTTTATGATAAAGACCTTCGGTCCACGTCAATGTCACCATTGTCCATAGACAAAGGGCAAATTTCATAATCGCCGTCAACAATTTGGGCGTTCTGCTCGCTTTTCTCCGGTGCTTTTATGGATATGACATTTCCATTTCGGTCTATCAGGGTATCATTGTTCAGCACCATGAGCTCAAGTTTGTCCATAATATCTTTTCGATAGCGATATTCATAATCCATTTGCTTCTTTTTAAGCCGAAAATTCACCACCATCCAGACAATGCCAATGATGGCTGCGGCACCGATCAATGCAATGGCGACCATCATGAGATGCCGAACGGCTTGGGCGCCGATGCCGGTGAAATATCCTATGATATCATCAAGTTTAAACAAGACGGGCACAATAAATGCCGTCAGAAGCAGTTTGACAATAAAAGGAATCTTATAAATCTTGTTTAAAAAAAGATCTCCCTTTGAAAACCATGCTCCCTGTGCGCCTTGGGCTTTATCGGCATCAGCGTCCGACGTATTGGCTTTATCGAACACAAACGTGTTAAAGGCAATAACGAAAATCCCCAATAGGAAAGTGATCCCCAGTGGCAAGGAGAGGGCCAGGATTAAATACATTTTTGTAGGAAAAGGCTGCTTATAAACAGCCACACTTCCACATAGCATGATAAGCAACAGAAATATTTCGACAACGATAATTAGAGATAGATAGCGGATAAAAAAATCCCTAATTTGAGCTTCACTGAAATATTTGGCGATACCGACAAGTTGTGGATGTCGGGATTTGTCCATGACAACCTCTTATTTGTATGTTTTGCAGTTAATTTTATTATCGACCGATGCGTATAGACACATGATGCTATTTTTCGCCTCACTTTTTTAATTGACAACGGCGGTGGGTCCTGTTGTTCGGACAGCTTTAGGCCAGGTTAAGCTAAAAAATCAGAACATTATCAGGGGACCAATTGCCCACTGTAAATTTAATACGACGGCCGCGTGCCGGGGGGATCCCCAAAAATCCCCCCGGTACACACTTGGAAGCACATGGTATGTTTCATGCCAAGGCTGAATAACAAGTCATCATACAGCCTCAGCTTTTAAACCTCATCCGGCGTCATGTCGTCAAGCCCCTGGTGAGGTCGCCGGCTATTGGGGCAATCCCAACAAAAGCACGAAAACTCTCATAGAAAATTCGATAAAAACTATGTTAACAATGGTTTGGGGTGATTCCGAGCTACCCGGAATATTGATGAATTTCAGGTAAAAGGAATAATGAAGCGTATGCTGACCGGATATGCCATGCATTTTAACCGGCGGCACAAACGACATGGTCACCTTTTTCAAAACCGATATAAATCTATCCTGCTCAAACGGCTACCATATGCAGGCGAATACTATGATACGGTTTTAAGCGGCCTTGATCACAGACGTCATCGTCGCCAGGGTTTTTATTATGGTTTGCATCGGTTGCGCCGCTGTTGCGCACGTATCCAGTTCAATGGGTACCTGTCCCATATCTCCGGCTGCGGCCACCCGTGGATCGATGGGGATGGCGCCCAAAAAAGGTACGCCCATATCCACGGCGATGCGCTGACCGCCTCCGGATCCGAATATGGGAGAGATCTCTTTGCATTTGGGGCAGGCAAAGCCGCTCATATTTTCGACGAGGCCCAACACCGGAACTTTCAGCTGCCGACAAAAGGTGATGGATTTTCGGACATCGACGGCGGAGACTCTTTGGGGTGTGGTGACGATCACCGCCCCATCCAGATTGTTGATGAGTTGGCACACGGACAGCGGTTCATCTCCGGTTCCGGGAGGTGAATCTATCACCAGAAGATCCAGTTCGCCCCAGATCACGTCTTGCAGAAACTGTCGGATAACATTGGCTTTCATCGGTCCACGCCATATAACGGCATCATCCTGGCTTTTCAGCAAGAATCCCGCGGAGATGACCTTCAGCCCATTGACCTCCAGGGGGACCAACCCCTCCTTGGTTCCTATAAGCGCTTTATTTTCAAGCCCCAGCATGGTGGGTATGCTCGGACCGTGAACGTCCACGTCAAGCAATCCGGTTTTTAACCCCATCGCCTTCAATCCGGCGGCCAGGTTGACGGCAATGGTGCTTTTTCCGACACCGCCCTTGCCCGACAGGACAACGATCTTGTGTTTGACACGGCACAGTCGGGACTCCAACTTCCGGCGCTCCCGATACGCCTCCTCGCTTTCGCCGGGCTTCTGCGCCGCCGCCGGGCATTGGTCTTGATCGCATGAATCACATAGGGTCACATTTACACCTCCTGTTAAACCTTATTTCCGGGTCATGGTTTCACCGCAATTGGGGCATCGTTGATGGAAACAGGGTATGGCCTGTTGGTGGGGCTCCTGATACCCGCATTTTGCACAGATGCAATGACCCATTGACATGTTTGACCGGCCCGGACCGCCGCATTGCCGCAAGCGGCCCCTTCTGCCGCCACCCTGTCCTGTGCGGCCCTTGCCGTCGCGATTCTGATAGCGACCGCCCATTTGTTCGTTTCTCATTTTAATCTCCTTTGTTGCCGGATGGCTCGATACGCAACCGCGGTGAAAAGCACTGTTGCAACCAGGCATGCGCAGAACGTCGGTGCGAAGTTGATCGTGTTGCCATGCTTTAATGACGGTATCCAGATCTCCGTTGGTATAGGCGACCAACTCAATACCATAAGCCGTGACCATGTTTCTCGAAGCGCGTGATATCGCCCCGCATACCAACATCTGAACACCTAAGTCGGCGAGCTGCTTCACTTTCAGAGCGGGCAGTGGATCGTCAAAGCATACGCTGGTTTGCGCCGTGATGTCGCCCGCCTCAGACTCCACCAGATGGATTTTGCTGGCAACATCGAAAAGGGGGGCGATGCGATCGTTCCATACCGTGAAAGCCGTTTTCATTGCTGTGGTTCTCCTGAATAGAAGATTTGCAAGGGGGGTGCCATGTCAAACAAATGAAAATAAAACATCATAACAATTCTAAAATATAAAGAAAAGTATCTATGGATATTTGCTGTAAGGTGTTAAAGCGTCTTATCCATGCAATTGATATTAGCTTACAGTCGCATCAGTGCGACACATCATTTCGGTGAGATCGACCGTCTGTATCGGGCAAGGTGATACCCAATTTTTTAATTTTGCGGAACAGGGTGCTTTTATGAATACCCAGATCCCGGGCAGCGGCCAGGCGATTATAACCGTTGTGTTCCAGCGCGGCTCGAATGCTCTGGGCATCAAGTATTTCACGAGCGGCCTGCATGCTGGCAGGCTGGTGATGGACGGCACGGCGCGCGATGAGATCTTCGGGCAGATGTTCAATACCGATCTGTTCCGTGTTGCACATGATAAAGGCCCGCTCGATGATGTTTTCAAGTTCACGTACGTTGCCCGGCCAATGGTGGGCCAGGAAAATTGAGAGCGCTTCACTGGAAATGCCTTCGATGGATTTTTCCTGCAGCCGGTTGAAGCGATCGATAAAGTGTTTGACCAAAATCGGGACGTCTTCTACACGCTTGCGCAAGGGCGGGAGCTCTATTCGCACCACGTTTACGCGATAATACAAATCCTCGCGAAAGTTTCCCTTGCGCATCTCTTCGGTGAGATCCTTATTCGTGGCGCCGATGATCCGGACGTCAGCCATTTCGGTTTTTGTAGCGCCCAAAGGTTCGAAATGGTGATCCTGCAAAACACGCAGCAATTTCACTTGGAGGGCCGGACTGATTTCACCCATTTCATCCAGAAACAGGGTGCCGCCATCGGCCAGCGCAAACCGACCCGGCTTGTTTTTGGTTGCGCCTGTAAACGCTCCGGTTTTGTATCCGAAAAGCTCCGATTCAAGAAGGGTGTCCGGCAACGCTGCAAAGTTTACCGCCACAAACGGTTTTTTCCTGCGCGGGCTCAAGGAGTGGATGGTGCGGGCGATCAGCTCCTTGCCGGTTCCGGTTTCGCCACAAATCAGGACGGTGCTGGAACTAACGGAGACAGCGGGCAGGATATCAAATATTTTTTGCATCAGCACGCTGTGGCTGACGAGATCGCCGATTTTAAACCGGCCGGCCCGCTCGCGGTGCAGGGCCTCCGCCTCGCTCATATCCCGAAAGGTTTCCGCGCCCCCGATAATGTGACCCGCGTTGTCTTTCAGTACCGCAGTGGAAACACTGACCGGCAACCGAGAACCATCGGCATCGATAATGTATCCCGATTTTCCGATGACAGCATCACCGGTTTCGCGCGTCTGACGAAGCGCGCACTCGGATTCGCACATACTGGATCGAAACACATCGCAGCACAATCGGCCGATGGCTTCTTCGCGGGTGATGCCGGTTATCTCCTCGGCTGCCCGGTTGAATGAAGTAACGCGCCAGTCCAAATCCACGGTGAATACGCCATCCGAGATACTTTCCAGGATCGCCTCTGTCGAAGTCGGCAGCACTTGCGAGAAGATATCGTCTTTTTTGGACATCGAACTTATGTTTACATAGCCCCCCTGTGTGGGGGATGAAATAGTTTCTGTTATGAGATATTGCTCATTATGGACTATAGTGATCCCCCC
>JASFKE010000298.1:0-5760 GCA_050118795.1 Desulfobacteraceae bacterium
TCGCGCCAAGGAACTCGACCCCAGTTACATTAGCGCTTATGTGGGGCTTGGAGTGACATTGGGGAAAAAAGGGGATATCGATGCCGGCATGCAATTGATGGAGAAAGCCAAAAATATGGCCGGTAGCACACAGGATTTTGAAATAGTCCGTCAAGGCTACGAACAGCTTGCCGCCATAAAGCGCCTAAAATAGGCTTGTCGCTGCAAAATCCTTTAGGGCTTAGGGCGAAGCCGTAGCAAGCTACTGCAAGCCCTAAGCACCGATGTACGAAAGTCCCTACCGAAATTAATAGCGGTAATGATCCGGTTTATAGGGACCCTCCACCGAGATATCCAGATAGTCGGCCTGTTTTGGTGTCAATTGGGTCAATTTTGCGCCCAACCGCCCGAGATGCAGCCGGGCCACCTCTTCATCCAGTTTCTTCGGCAACGTATAGACCTTTTTTTCATGGGGCTCGGTGGCTAAGGCAATCTGGGCCAGCGATTGATTGGTAAAGCTGTTGCTCATGACAAAACTGGGGTGGCCTGTGGCGCAGCCCAGATTGACAAGACGGCCTTGTGCCAGCACGATGATGGAGCGCCCTGAGGCCAATTTCCATCTGTCCACTTGCGGTTTGATGTTTTCTATGGTGCAGGACGGGCTCTTTTCAAGATAACTCATCTCGATTTCACTGTCAAAGTGTCCGATATTACACACAATAGCTTCGTCCTTCATTTTTTCCATATGGGCACCGGTGATCACATCGCAGTTCCCGGTCGCCGTGATGAATACGTCGCCCATGCCTACGGCATCGTCCATGGTGATGACTTCATAACCTTCCATGGCGGCCTGCAAGGCACAGATCGGGTCGATTTCAGTGACCAACACCCGGGCGCCGTAACCCCGCATGGAGTGAGCACACCCTTTGCCGACATCGCCATAGCCGCAAACCACCACGACTTTTCCAGCTATCATCACATCCGTGGCGCGCTTGATCCCATCGGCCAGGGATTCGCGGCAGCCGTACAAGTTGTCGAATTTCGATTTGGTAACCGAGTCGTTGACATTAAATGCGGGAAATAGAAGCTCGCCGCTGTTTTGGAGTTGATAGAGCCGGTGAACGCCTGTGGTGGTCTCTTCGGATACCCCTTTAACCTCAGGGGCAATGCGTGTCCAGAAGTGTGGATCACGGTTATATATAACGTTCAGGCGCTCCATCAAGCACTGCATGTCTTCGCTGTCATAATCGTTTTCCAGCAGGGATGGATCTTTTTCCACTGCCACACCCATGTGGATAAACATGGTGGCATCACCGCCGTCGTCCACAATCAGGTCCGGACCGCTGCCGTCCGGCCATATCAAGGCTTGCTCAGTGCACCACCAGTACTCTTCCAGGGTTTCACCCTTCCAGGCGAATACGGCCGCTGATCCTTTTTCGGCGATGGCTGCGGCAGCATGGTCCTGGGTACTGAAAATGTTGCACGATGCCCAGCGGATATCCGCGCCCAAAACTTTCAAAGTGTCGATCAGCATGGCGGTCTGGATGGTCATATGCAGGCTGCCCATTACCTTCAGACCTTTTAGAGGTTGCCGGGGGCCGTATTTTTCTCGAACGGCCATCAGGCCCGGCATCTCGTTTTCAGACAAGGCCATCTCCTTGTGGCCCAGTTCGGCCTCGGTTATATCCGCCACTTTGTAAGGCAAATTGGGATTCATTTCGATGAACCCTTTGGGGGTTTCAAGTTTAGGTGCGACCGGCATGTATAAACCTCCTGTGTATCCAAAGCACTGCCCTGGACGGTAAATTTGATAATCGAGCTTAACTTAACACATAAATGCGTGTTGTCATTATCATGGAATCTATTCTCAGGCCTTTTTCTTTATCGCCTCAACCATGTCGGCCTTTTCCCAGGTAAAATCCGGATCATTTCTTCCGAAATGTCCGTATGCCGCCGTTTTACGATATATAGGGCGCAACAGGTCGAGCTGCTCGATGATGGCCGCCGGGCGCAGATCGAAGATCTCGCTCACGATCTTGCGGGCGTGACTTTCCGGAACTGCCCCGGTGCCCATGAAGTCCACCATGATAGAGACCGGTTGGGCGACACCGATGGCATAGGCGACTTGGACTTCGCACTTTTTAGCCAGACCCGCGGCCACCAGATTTTTGGCCACATAACGGCCCATATAGGACGCGCTGCGGTCTACTTTGGATGGATCCTTGCCGGAAAAGCAACCACCGCCGTGGCTGCCCTGCCCGCCATAAGTGTCTACGATGATTTTGCGTCCGGTCAGGCCGCAGTCACCCATGGGGCCCCCCACTACAAAACGTCCGGTGGGATTGATATAAAAGCGGGTATCGCCATCGATCATTTCGGCGGGAATCACCTTTTTAACAACTTCTTCAATGATGGCATCACGCAGATCTTCATAGGTGATGTCGGGTTTGTGCTGGGTGGAGACCACCACAGCGTCGACACGCAAGGGGGTGCCGTTTTCATATTCGATGGTCACCTGGGATTTGCCGTCAGGCCTTAAAAAAGCCAGAGCGCCGTTTTTACGCACTTTCGCCAGCCGTTTGGTCAGATGGTGGGCGTACATGATGGGCATCGGCATCAGTTCCGGGGTTTCATCGGTGGCGTAACCGAACATCAACCCCTGGTCGCCGGCGCCCTGGTCTTTGAACAGGCCCTCGCCCACATTGACCCCTTGGGCAATGTCGGGTGATTGGCGGTCGATGCTGGTGATCACCGAACAGGTGCGCCAGTCGAATCCCATTTGTGAAGAGCTGTAACCGATATCGGCAATAGTCGATCGAACAATTTCGGGCATGTCCACATAGCAGTTTGTGGTGATCTCTCCGGCAATAAAGGCCATTCCGGTTGTCACCAGAGTTTCACATGCAACGCGGCAGTTTTGATCCTGCTCCATGATGGCATCGAGTACTGAATCGGAGATGGCGTCCGCCACCTTGTCCGGATGTCCTTCCGTCACTGATTCAGATGTAAACAGAAATCGCTCTTTTCCCATTGTTTTTTCTCCCTGGCTGACGAGTTAATCTCGTAATTAGTGGCTATGAATCAGGATCAATGGATTGTTTTAAATCCAAATTATTCTGTGCATTCCATTCGTTACTTATTGTCGAGGTGGCTACCCTAACGTATCACTGCGTGAAAAGTCAATGGTGTCACCCGAACATACGGCTGTCGATTTGCTGAGGCTCTAATGCGCTACCATATTGACGATGGTGGTGACGGCATCTTCCAAGTCCACCTTGGCCATATTGATGACCATATGATATAATTGCGCTTGATCGTAATCCTGCTTGCCGATTTTTTTGTATAGGTTGATCCTGCGTTTTTCTTCACCTTTGACAACCTGGGTGGCGCGTTGTTCTGTTAGGTCATAGTGTTCCATCATGAATTTTACCCTGTTGGCAAACGTGTTGATCAGCAGGATATGGAAGGCGTCGGGATGGTCGTTGAGAATATATTGGCTGCCGCGATCCAAAAAGACCACGTTTCCCTCTTCCGCCATCTGGGCAATAAGGACCACCAGATAGTCGATATAGATTTGTTCGTCGATATAGCCGTATTCGTCCTTGAGCACCTTATCGACCAGCGGTTTGGAAACCATGCGGGAGACAATGCGTGACAGGCGTCCGCCCGCCTCTTTTTCCACAGATTCGACCCAGCCGGGAGAGACCTTCGCTTTCTCGGCGATAAGTTGCACGATATCTTCATCGATGAAGGTGTACCCCAATTTCTGGGCGATTTTTTTCCCGACGGTTTTTCCTCCGGCACCGAATTGCCTCGATATGGTAATGACGGCCATGCACGCCTCCTTATGAGTTGGCAAATTAAGTATGGTAAAAATCAGCCATTGGGTTTGATGGGTGGCACCACCAGGGTGGGATAGTCCGATCTCTCCGCGATAGCTCTAGGGGTACTTCCCAGCCAGCGTTCCGACCACGCAGATTTTCCGGATGAGCCCATAACAATCATACTGGATTGGCAATCAGCCGCCGCCCTTTCGATCTCCTCGTTCGGGTCGCCGATATATACATGGGCGCTGGCCTCGATGCCGTGGTCTTCAAACCGGTCCACAATCTTCTCCAGTTTTGCGCGGCATTGCTTGCGCACTTTCTGAATCTCCATGGCCGATCCCTTTAAATCCTTCTCATCGGCCACATGAACGATATTTATTTTTTGGATCAGCCCTTTAAGGGGAAGCAGCAGCTCTTCGGCCTGGGTGCTGGCCGGAGACCAATCAATGGCCAACAGCGGTCGGCCGAAAGGTTTGTCCAATAGGTCGATTCTGTCCGTAGGCGGTTTGTACACCAAAACCGGTATAGCGGCTTGGCGAATGATTTCGGTAACATCCGACCCCTGATAAAGCTGGTCGATGAACCGCTTGCGGGACCGACCTATGACAATGAGATCGGCCTGCTCCTTTTCGGCGGCCTCTATCACTTTTTTAATCAGGTTGCCCACGACGATATAGACCCCCACCTCCATGCCCTGCTCGAACAGGTTCTCGGCCCAGTCAATGAATCGGATGTTGGCGGTCTCCCTGAGACGCACCTCTTCGGATTTTTTATATCCGAGGCCGCGTTGCATGGCGACTTTATCCCTTTCGATCACATTGGCCAAGACGACATGGTTGAGGCAAGCGCTGCGCAGGCACAGTAGACTTTGCAATGCGTTAAAACTCAAATCGTTAAATTTCGTTACAAAGAGGAGCTTTTTTATGTCCATTGGCTATTGTTCTCCTGCAGAGCCGATGTTTATGACAGTGCCGTTTGAATCGCCGCCGCCAGTTCTTCAGGTTCCACCGGCTTTTCCAGATATGTTTCGGGCTCAGGCACCGGTTCTCCGCCAAATTCGGTGAGGGCCTTTTGCGAGCGCAGAAAGGATTTCCGGGTAATGCCGGATAATATAATGATGGGAATTTTTTTTAGCTTGGCGTCGGTCTGAAGTTGCCGATAAAGTCTTATGCCGCTCTCTCTTGGCATGAGCACGTCCAAGATGATCAGGTCCGGTTGTTCTTTGCGGACAATTTTCATGCCTTCTTCGCCATTGGTGGCTTCCAAAGGCGTATAGCCGTTTTCTTCCAATACTGTGATGCTAAAGAGCCTTACATCCGGGTCGTCATCAACAACCAGTACTTTTTTGCCCATATGACTTCCTCCTTAAAAACGCATTTACGATTGAATGGTCTCATCTGTTTTCCATTGTTCTTTATTTATGTAACTATGGGGCCTATATGTTGAAACGGTAGATGCAGGGTAAATACCGTGCCCAAGCCTTCGTTGGAATCGACCTCGATGATGCCGCCGTGCTCCTCCACCGCTTTGCGCGTGACCAAAAGACCCAAGCCTGTTCCACGGTGGCCTTTGGTGCTGAAAAAAGAAGAGAACAGCCTCTTTTTCACAACCTCGCTCATCCCCATGCCATTGTCAATGATACTGATGCGGATGTGCCGGTCGTCTTCAAAAGTGCTCTGAATGGTGACCCGCCACTGTTTGCTGGTATCTTGATCAAACAGGCAGGCATCGATGGCATTGGATATTAAATTGGTCAGGCACTGGTGAATGGTATGCGGGTCCATGATGACCGACGCGATGGCGGCATCCAACTCAGTCACCAGCTTCACCTCATGTCTATCCGCCCGATCCTGCATTACCTCACAAACATCTTCTATGATGGCATTGGGGCTGCACGCTTGGAATTCGGGTTCACGCTCCTTCGAATAGGTCAGCAGATCCAGTACCAGCTCAG
>JASFKE010000299.1:0-5756 GCA_050118795.1 Desulfobacteraceae bacterium
GCCGGCAGCAAAATATGGTGGTTCCGATCTTTGGCCTCTTTCAGACTCGTCAGGATATCCAAAGAGCGATGGGGAAAAGAGAGCACCGGAATGCGCAAATTCTCTCTGAGCAGGTGGGCCGTACCGCGGCGGCTGATGATAATTTCAACGCCGTTGCGCACCATCTCCATGGCATGGGGTATGGCGTCGTCCAGTCCGTGGGTATTGATGAATATCTGATCCGGCTGATTGGCCGCCAGCAACTGGACCCGATCGATCAAAGAGTGGCTGGATGCGAAAATGCCGATGCGTATTTTTTTATGTTGCACGAGAGCAGTCCTCCAGGTTAGGGTGGAGTGACATGAAACAATATGTTCCATGGGTGAAACTACTTGTCAATCGCATTTAACGCTGCACCAGCTATCGCCCCTTGCGTATTCTACGGTTTCGGGAGTTGACGCACTTTGCCATAAAATTGCATGACCTTTTCAAGTGGCACAATTCATGAATTGTCATCAATTGTCATGATATCCTAATTCAAGAACCAGGACAAAATGCTTTTTTCCATCTGTGGCTCCTCCGTGCTGACAGAAGGATCGCATTTTTAAACCGCACCGATATTGTAACGCCCGGTGAAAGGGGGCGGCAAAGGCGAGGAAGGGGCCGCACGATGAGGCTCCATAATATGCATTCACTTTGTTTTAAAAAGGAGGTTTCATGATGAAAAGATGGCTACCCATGACAATGGCAGCACTATGCGCCCTGATGCTGGTGGCTCCGGCGGTCCAGGCCGGCGCTGATTTCTCAGGTAAACAGATCACCTGGATTATTCCCTTCAAAGTCGGCGGCGGCAGCGATGTCTGGTCACGGCTCTATTCACCCTTCTTTCAGAAGTATATGCCGGGCAATCCCATCGTGGCCGTGAAGAACATGCCCGGCGGCGGGAGCATCACCGGCGGCAATTACTTCGCACAACGGATTCGCAAAGCCGATGGACTCACCGTTTTCGGCTCCTCGGGCTCCACAAGCTTTCCCTATCTGCTGGGCAACAGCAAGGTGAAGTATGATTTCTCCAAATACCACATCGTCTTTGCCTCACCCACCGGTGGCATCGCTTACATCAATCCCAAATTGGGCGTGAAATCGGCGGCCGAGCTGAAAGGTTTGAAAACGGAATTGGCCTATGCCTCCCAGGGGGCCACTTCACTGGATATCGTTCCGCTGCTGGCCTTCGATATGCTGGGGCTGAACGTCAAGGCGGTCTTTGGATACAAAGGCCGCGGTTCCGGCCGGGTCGCTTTTGAGCAGGGCGAGGTCAACATCGATTATCAGACCTCCACCGCATATATCAAAAATGTTCGCCCCCTTGTCAAACAGGGTATGGCCGTACCTTTGATGACCTGGGGCGTTCTGGACGATGCCGGAAACGTTGTGCGTGACCCCATCGAGCCGGATCTGCCCAGTTTCCCCGAAGTCTACGAAAGGGTGCACGGTAAAAAACCCTCCGGACAGGCCTGGAATGCATGGAAAGCCTTCATGGTGGCGGGTTTCGGTGTCCAGAAAGCGATGTGGCTGCCCCAGAAGACCAAACCTGAAATCGTTGCCGCCTACCGCGAAGCCGCCGCCAAAGTGATCGCCGATCAAGAGTTCCAGGGTGTCGTCGCAAAGAGCCTGGGCGGCTATCCCCAGCTGGCCGGCGAGAGAGCCAGCAAAGCCTTTGAACAGGTCCTGAGCGTCTCCAAAGAGGACAAAGCCTGGATCCTGAAATGGATCAAAGACAAATACGATGTTGAGGTGAAATAGAGTGGCCCAACACCCGGAAGGCTCGTGCAAAACTAAATTACATATCGAGGAGATGCCATGGATGCCTTTTTCCAATCACTCACCACACTGTTGACACCTGCCCATATGTTGCTCCTGATCGGCGGCGTCGTGCTGGGCCTGTGCGTCGGTATCTTGCCCGGACTTGGAGGAATTGTGGGGATGACCATTCTGCTTCCGGTGATCTACGGCATGGATCCCCATAACGCCTTTGCCTTGCTCATCGGTATGGTGGCGGTGATCCCGACATCGGACACCTTCCCCTCGGTGATGATGGGAATCCCCGGATCTTCGGCGTCACAGGCCACCATCATGGATGGCTATCCCCTGGCGCGCAAAGGAGAAGCGGCCCGCGCCCTGGGCTCTGCATTTACGGCATCGTTAATCGGCGGATTGATCGGCGCCGCCGTTTTGACCCTCATCATCCCCATCGCCCGTCCGCTGGTATTGGCCTTCGGCTCGCCCGAGCTCTTCATGCTGGCGGTTTTGGGTATGTCCATGGTCGGCGTGCTGTCGGGCGACCAGCCCATCAAGGGGATCATCGGCGCGGGCATCGGCCTGATGCTCGGGGCCATCGGGGATGCCCCGGCGGTCACCGAGTATCGCTACACCTTCGGAATCGACTACCTCATGGACGGGATCTCCCTGGTCATAGTGGGGCTGGGGCTGTTCGCCTTTCCCGAGATCATCGACCTGCTGATCAAAGGGCGGCCGATTTCGGAAAAGGCCGAGCTCGGCAAAGGATGGCTCGACGGTGTGAAAGATACGATCCGGCACAAATTCATCGTCCTGCGCTGCTCCGTCATCGGCGTGGTCATCGGTTTTATCCCGGGACTGGGCGGCTCCGTGGTGGACTGGATCGCCTATGGTCACGTGATCCAGACCAGCAAAGATCGCGGACGTTTCGGCAAGGGCGACATCCGCGGGGTCATCGCGCCCGAGAGCGCCAACAACGCCAAGGAGGGCGGCGGATTGATCCCCACTTTTCTGTTCGGCATTCCCGGCTCCGGCTCCATGGCGGTTTTCCTTGGGGGGCTCCTCATTCTCGGTATTCAGCCCGGCCCCTCCATGGTCACTGAAAATGTCGACCTGCTCTACACCGCCATCTGGAGTCTGGCGCTGGCCAATATCTTCGGGGCCGGCCTGGCGCTGCTCCTGTCCAAACCGATCACCAAGCTCACGGTGGTGCCGTTCAACTACCTGGCGCCCTTTATGATTTTGATCATTACCTTTGCATGCTACCAGGCCACTTACAGCTGGGGCGACCTCATCGCCCTGTTGCTGGTGGGAATCCTGGGCTGGTTGATGAAACAGTTCGGCTGGCCCCGGCCGGCGGCCTTGATCGGCTTCGTCCTGGCCGGCAATCTGGAGCAGTACTTGTTCATCTCGGTGCAGCGCTACGGTGTCGGCTGGTTGACCCGGCCGGGGGTCATCGTTATGGCGGTGATCATCGTCGCTTCGCTGAGCGCATCGATTGTCTACCAGAACAAACTCAAGGCGGCAGGCAAAACTGCAACGGATAAGAAGGAGGCATAGATCATGTCACGATACCTGACCGCAAGAAATTTGTTCTCCTTATTCCTGATCGTATGGTTTGGTTACGGTGTATGGGAAGCGCGTTCCTACGCCTTTTTGGCCAAGATCTTTCCATTTTACATCAGCCTGGTCTTGTTCATCTTCGCCGTTGTCAGCATTGTTTTTGAGATCCGCAAGATCTCCGATCAAGGAGATGATCTTCATGAAAAATCGTCAAGCTCCGATCTGAGCGTGGATTGGGATATGCCCATGAGCTTCGTCTGGCAGCGGTTCGGGCTCTATGTGGGTATAATCGTGGCGGTTTACGTTTCTATCTACATCATCGGCTACCCCCTGGCGATCAGTCTTTTCATTTGTCTTTTCTACCGGTATATTGCCGAGGCCAGATGGAGGACATCCGCAATCGCAGGCCTGGCCGGGCTCGGGTTTTTAGCGATGGCCTCCAAAGTGCTGGGCATGGACTGGCCTGAAGGATTAATTAAGCTGCCGTGGCCGTTGGGATGACCGGTTGCCCATAGGCAAGGGTAAGGAGAGTGTCACTATGGCTGGTGAAGCTGTACCGATGTTGCGCCAAGCGTCGGCCGGTCTCCGGGATAAAGGAGATGTGATGGTTCGACTGTTGCCGGCCCCGGCCGGGAGCGGAGTTCAACTGGAGATAGAGAGCAAGGTCATGACCATGTTCGGAGACCAGATTCGCGCCACGGTTTTGGAAATAATTGGAAGTTACGGGTTGACCGACGTCACTGTTTCGGTACAAGATCAGGGCGCACTGGATTACGTTATTCGGGCCCGGGTTCAAACTGCCATCGAACGGGCCATCAGGGAGAAGAGATAATGCAGCGGCTTCGACGCTCACGGATTTATCTTCCGGGCAACAGCCCCAGGATGATACAAAAGGGGCCCCATCTTGGGGCTGATGCGGTCATTTTGGATCTGGAAGATTCGGTCTCGCCCGAAGAGAAGGATGCCGCCCGGATTTTAGTCGCCCGGGCCATCGAAACCCTTGATTTCGGCGGGTCGGAGGTGATGGTGCGCATCAATCCCATCCACGCCGGCGGCCTGGATGACCTGCCGGTGGTGCTGGCGGCCGGACCGGACTCCATTGTGGTGCCCAAATGTGAATGCCGCGATGATGTGCTGAAGATCGATTCCGCCATCAACGATTTCAATCCGGCAAAGCCTGTGGCCATTCTTCCCATGATCGAGACCGCCAAGGGGATTCTCAACGCCTATGAAGTGGCCTCGGCATCCCCCCGCGTGGATGCCGTCACCTTCGGCGGAGAAGACTTCACCCAGGATATCGGGGCCACCAGGACCAAGCAGGGGCGGGAGATCTTCTGGGGCAGAAGCATGCTGGTCATCGCCGCCAAGGCCGCCGGTGTTCAGGCCCTGGATACGGTATTTTCGGATTTGAAGGATGAACAGGGCCTGCGCCGGGATACCCGGACGATCAAGGAGATGGGATTTGACGGTCGGGCGGCTGTTCACCCGGCCCAAATCGAGATCATTCACGACGTATTCACCCCCACCGAAACAGAGATTCAACATGCCGCCGATGTGATTTCCGCCGCGGAAAAAGCCCGGCGGGAAGGCCTCGGGGTGGCGGTGGTGAAAGGCAAAATGGTTGACAAGCCGATCATCCAGCGGGCCGAGAAGATCATCCGGATCGCCGAACGCCTGGAATTGCCGATTCCCGGCTCCTCCCACCCCCGCCAGAGGCCCTCCGGGTCCCAAAGGTAAGGAATAACCGCCATGTCTTCAGACCATGTTGTCGAAAACGCCGTCGGCCGTAAAGTGCCGCTGGAAATCGCCGGAAAAACATACCGCCCCTTCGCAGGCGCTTTTGCCAGCCCGCCGCAACGCCACAGAAGGCGCGTCGGTCCCCGCCCGGGCACCATCCTCCACCCGGGACAGGATTGTCTGGTGCCGACCATCCGCGACGCCATCGAGCGAATCGAGCTCAAGGACGGCATGACCATCTCTTTTCACCACCATTTCCGTGAAGGCGACAAGGTGCTCAATCTGGTGATGTCGGAAATCGCCGCCATGGGTTTCAAGGATCTTACCCTGGCGCCCTCGTCCTTGTATTCCGTGCACGAACCGCTCATAGAGCATATCAAAAACGGCGTGGTGACCGGCATTGAAGGGGGCAGCGCCAGGGGCAAGGTGGGCCGCGCCATCTCCCGGGGGCTGATGGCGCAACCCATCACCATCCGATCCCACGGCGGACGGGTGCGCGCCATAGAGTGGGGCGATCTGCACATCGACGCAGCCTTCATCGGCGCACCCTGCGCCGACGCCATCGGCAACTGCAACGGGGTCAAAGGGCCTTCGGCCTGCGGCCCGTTGGCCTATTCGCTGGCCGACGCCATATACAGCGACAAGAGCGTCGCCATCACCGATTATATGGAAGAGACACC
>JASFKE010000300.1:0-5722 GCA_050118795.1 Desulfobacteraceae bacterium
GGACCTTCAGCCGGCTCTCCAAGTTCAGCCCCATGGGATGTGCCGCCACCCTTTTGCCGGTGCAATTCACCGATGTGGTGGAGGAGTACACCCAGCTCTGGAACATCCGTAAAGGGTTGTTTCCCTCTGTAGGCGCGGTCCGACGGGTGGGCACCACCGTGATCATCGAAGATGTGGCCTTTCCGCTGAAAAACCTGGCGGCGGCGACTTTGGCGCTCCAAGGTTTGTTTGAAAAGCACCGATACCATGGGGCCATCATTTTCGGACATGCCCTGGAAGGCAACCTCCATTTTGTTTTTACTCAGGATTTCAGCGATTCCGCCGAAGTTGAGCGCTACAAGGGCTTTATGGATGATGTCTGCCACATGGTGGTGGAGGACTACGATGGTTCTCTCAAGGCGGAGCACGGCACCGGTCGGAATATGGCGCCTTACGTAGAGCTGGAGTGGGGGAGCGATGCCTATGACCTCATGGGGAAGATAAAAGGTATTTTCGATCCCCATAACCTGCTCAATCCCGGCGTCATTCTTACACAAGACCCCGAGACCCACGTCCGAAACCTCAAGCCCCTGCCGCCGGTAAATCCCATCCTGGACAAGTGTATCGAGTGTGGTTTCTGCGAAGCTGTCTGCCCCTCTAAAAATTTAAGCCTAACCCCCCGCCAGCGCATCGTGGTGCAGCGTGAGATCGCCCGGCTCGAAGCCACCTGTGAAGATCCGGACCGCCTGGCCGCCATCCAAAAGGGCTATGGCTACCTGGGCGAGCAGACATGCGCCGCAGACGGCCTTTGCGCCGCCAGTTGCCCCGTGGAGATCAACACCGGCGAACACACCAAACAGCTGCGCAGTGTGTTGGCGGCGACCCCCATACGACAAAAAACCGCAGCATGGGTCGCCGATCACTATCACCTGGTAACCAGGTTCATGGGAACCGGGTTGAAGGTTGCCCACCTCGGTCATCAATTGTTGGGAACAGGTGCCATGGAGCAGATCGCACAATCCGTGCGAACATTATCGGGCAACCGCATTCCGGCGTGGAATCCATTTATGCCTCGGGGAATCAGCGCTCCCCGCTTTTCATCCGCTCTATCCAATGGACCCAGCCGATCGCCCAAGGTCGTCTACCTGCCCTCATGCATCAACACGGCCATGGGGCCGGCTGCCGGAGACCCGGACCAGACGCCACTCTACCGGGTGATCGAAAGGGTTCTCCAAAGATCCGGGTTTGGCGTTATTACCCCTGCGCGCAAAAACATTTTTTGTTGCGGAACGCCCTTTGAGAGCAAAGGCTATATGCGCCAGGCGGAGCGGATGGCCCGTGCGCTGGAGACCATGCTGCTGTCGGTGACAGATAACGGTCGCCACCCGGTTCTTTGCGACACCGGTCCGTGTGTCCACCGCATGCGCCAGATTTTGGACAAGCGGCTGCAGATCTATGAACCGTTTGAGTTTATACGAGATTATCTGTTGGATCCCTTGCCGATAGTACCCATTTCGGATACCGTGGCCATTCACATCACCTGCTCCAGCCGCAAGATGGGCCTGGAAGCCGTTTTTCATGAGGTGGCCGGCGCCCTGTCCGGGGCCCCCATCTTCCCGGACACGGTAAGCTGCTGCGGATGGGCCGGGGATCGCGGATTCAATTTTCCGGAACTGACCGCATCGGCGCTGGCCACGTTGAAGCCATCTGTGCAAGGCAGGTGCTGTGCCGGATACTCCAACAGCCGCACCTGCGAAATCGGGCTCTCCCAGCACGGCGGGATATATTATAAGTCTATCTTTTACCTGTTGGATCAATGTATTAGATGATCGGCAAAAATTTTATTAAAGTTTCGTAAAGGGCGGCCGATAATAGAACTCAGGATAGCTTTACCCTTTTGAAGAGGCATAATCCGTTTGAGTTACAACGCTCAACATAATGGGCCGGAGATGCCGGCAGTAAAAGATTCCGTGGTGGGCAGCCCCTTAGAAAAGGTCTTGCAGCGTATTCTCCGCTCCAAAGATTTTCCTACCATTTCCAAATATATATCTGAAATAAATAAAATATTATCAGATGGAGCGATCCACTCCTCGGCCTCCGAACTGGCCAATATCATCCTGAAGGATTATGCGCTGACCAACAAACTGCTCAAACTGGTCAATTCTGCATTTTACGGTTTTGTCTCGGGAAAGGTGACCACCATAACCCGGGCTGTGGTGCTGATGGGGTATGAAAATGTGCGTTTGGCGGCCCTGAGCCTGTTGCTGTTCGAGCATTTTAAAAGCAAATCAGCGGCCAAGGAGTTGAAAGATGCGACCATCAGCTCATTTTGGTGCGGTCTGGTGGCCAAAAAGATCGTAAAAATCCAAAACAAGATCGACCCGGAAGAGGCGTTTATCTGTGCTCTATTACACCAGTTGGGGAAACTGCTGGTCATCTATCATTTTCCCCAGGAGTATGAAAAGATCCGATATCATATGAATCAGAACGGTGATAGCGAGGCCCGGGCCGCCCAAAGGGTTTTGGGAATATCCTATGGTGCATTGGGTTTGCACATTGCCGAGCAGTGGAATTTCCCGGTTACCATATTAAATACCATGACGCCCATTTCAACGGAGGCGTTGGAGGATCAAAGCCAGCCCATCGATCCGTTGCGCGCCGTATCCGCTTTTTCCAACGCCCTTGCCCATATCATTGACACGGTGCCACCATCGCAAAGAGATGCCGCCATGGAGCAGTTGCTGGTGCGCTATAAGAACTATGTGAATTTTTCACTTAAGGATCTTAAAGCCCTATTGGACTCCTGTCTGGACAAGCTCTATAAATACGCTGAAGCCTTGCAGCTTGGCGAGGTCGAGAGCGGCTTTTTAATGCGGCTTTCCGGTGAGCACCTTCAATCGGGCAAGGCTCCGGATAGCCCAGTGTCCCGCCAAGCGTCCCGCCAAGCGTCCCGCGAAGCGCCCGAAGGTGACCCCGAAGGTGACCCCGAAGATTTACCGGTGGAGACGGCCCCGGCCTTTCGGTTGGCCGGCGATCAAGAGATCGATGCAGCGGCCACCCTCCCCAATGGCGAGGATACTTTCAGTATCATCATAGGCGGTATCCAGGAGGTCTCCGGTGCCATGATGGGGGATCATGATATCAACGACATTGCGTTGATGAGCCTTGAGATCATCTATCGGGCGCTGCGATGTCAACGGGCCATCCTCTTTATCCATGACAGCCGCAACAATTCAGTGGAGGCGCGCTATGGATACGGCGCCGATATCCACCGCCTGGTGGGCAGGGTCACCTTTGAGATAGAGCGTGAGGGGAGACCGGATCTGTTTTCCCAAGCCCTGGTAAGCGGTAAGGACCTTATTGTGGAAGATGCCCGGGCGATGGAACCGCGCGCTTTGTTACCGGCATGGTATCGCCGAAATATCGATGCCAAAGCATTTATCTTCATGCCGGTGGCCTATCAGAAGGTATGTGTCGGCGCCTACTATGCCGATGCGGATGTAGCCGGAACACTCGTCAGCGCCCTTGAGCACAAGTATTTGGCCATGCTCCGGAATCAATTGATTTTGGATATCAAAATGGGACGCTGAAAGAGCATGGATTGAAATATCACATTTTCATTTTGACCACATCATCGACCAACACGGATCCGGTCCCAAGATGCCGTTCGCGACAGGGCACTCACCGGATAGCTTTGGGATATCCGAAAAGCTGCAGCCGGCCGCCATGGCCCCCCAACCGAATGCCTCTGGGATAGCCAAAAAATAGCGATGGCGTCGGGCTTTCAACCCGTCGTGTGACAATTGTGCCGGCGGCAAAGGCCTGCAGGCATACCACCCCTTTCGAAATCACCGTAATGGTCTGGCCCTTTTTCAATATGCGTTCGTTTCCATCAGGCCAGGTTACCCACATCAATCCTTGGAGACAGTTGATCTCAAGTGCGCTCTCTCCAAATGAGAGGATTTGATTGCGGGCCAATTGATAGGATCGGTCGCCGTCGAGGCTTTTGGTTTGAATGCTTTTCATAAGACACCTGAATTTTAGAGTATAATTTTTATTCTGCCAAAATGAACACGACGAAATATAGTAGATTGCTGGTGTGCCGGGTTCATGATATTGGGTAAGATAGCCGATCTGCCTTGCGGATTGCAGGGGCAATTACGCGTTATTTCAACGCCCAATTGGTTTTTCCACCGAACTGTACCCTTGTTTTTATCTCTAAATTGTATCTGTTTCTATTTGACGTAATATGAAATGGTCATAGTGATTGCAGAACCCATGCAGCGGAGATCATTAAGATGGAACGACATGCAGGCCTGAAAACAAGCCGCATTGAAATGGTGGCCGAGCGCATCTTAAAACTGATCCGCACGGGTGCGCTCAAAGAGGGCGACAGGATCCCCTCCATCCGCCGGCTCAGCAGTGAGCTCGATGTCAGCATCAACACGGTCAAAGAGGCCTATTGGAAGTTGGAGAGCCGCAACTATATTGTGGCGGTGCCGCAGTCCGGTTTCTATGTCAAAAAACAGCCGGCGGACCCAGGATGCGACAAAATCGTCGACCCCCATCATCTGGACCCCCAGGATGTCAGCCTGTGCCGGATTTACGGTGCGTTTCAAAATATGGGCCAATGCACGCCGGAAATCTCGCTGGCCATTGCAGACCTTGCTCCGGAGTTGAGACCCACTGCTAAAATGGGACGCTTTCTTTCGCAGGTACTGCGAGAACAGGAGCTGGAAAGCTTCAGTTATCTCATGACACCCGGCCACCTCGCGCTTCGGCAACAGATCGCCCGTTTGGGGCTCTCATGTGGCCTGGAGCTCTCCCCGGAACAGATCGTCATCACCAATGGGTGCCACGAAGCCGTTTTTCTGGCCTTGATGGCCGTCTGCCAACCGGGAGATACAGTGGTTCTGGAGAGCCCGGTCTATTTTAACCTGCTGCAGCTGCTGCAGCAATTGAAGCTCAAGATCATCGAGATCCCAAGTTCCGATGTCGACGGAATGCATCTCAACACACTGCGCTTCGTGCTGGAAAACCATGCTGTCAAGGCTGTTTTCTCGATTTCAAATGTCAACAATCCCATGGGGTTTTCCATGCCGGAGGCCAAAAAAAAAGCGTTGGTGGCTTTGCTGGATCAGTATGGGATCCCCTTGATCGAAGACGACATTTACGGCGATCTGGCCTTTGGCAAGCGAGCCCACCCATGCAAGGCCTTTGATACCACGGACAACGTCGTGCTCTGTTCCTCGTTTTCCAAAACAATCGCACCGGGACTGCGGGTGGGCTGGATCGTCCCAGGCAGATACTACGATTCGGTGGTCGAATCCAAGACACTGCTGAACATATCGACCGCCTCCATGAATCAGATTGCATTGGCGCGATTTTTAAAAGAGGGCGGCTATGAAAGATACTTGCGGGGCCTGCGCAAAACGCTATCCGCGCAGGTCTGTGCCATGCGGGCGGCTATTTTGAGGTACTTTCCCCCAGGCACGCGCGTATCAAGGCCAAGGGGTGGGCACCTGCTGTGGATCGAACTGCCCCAGAAAGTTGACGCAGAGGTGATCTACCACCAGGCTCTGAGTCAGGGCATCCTGATCGCACCCGGGCACCTTTTTTCCATCAAACCCAAATATACGAATTGCATGCGCCTGAGTTCCGGATTTTGGAACCAGCGGGTGGAAAAAGCCATTCAGTCCATTGGCGCTCTGTGCGGCGAGGCTCTGGAACCCCGCACCGTCTC
>JASFKE010000301.1:0-5692 GCA_050118795.1 Desulfobacteraceae bacterium
AAGTCTTTAGGGCTTCAGAGTCAAGGCGCCAATGGCGCAGCTGTAGTATAAGCTACCGCAAGCCATTGGCAACGCGGGATCTGGAGCCCTAAAGGCTTTTGCACCGATGGGGTTACATGTGCTCGGCCATGCTCACGATTCGATCACCCAACATATTGACATAGCTTCCCATTTCATTGTCGTACCAACCATAGATGACGGCCTGGGTCACTTGGGGGCGGATAATGGTGCTCTCCATGGATTGCAGTACCGCCTTGGGTATCCCCGGAACATTGTTCAGGTCAATGGTCAGTTCCGCCGTGCGGGTGTGGGTCTCGTGACCTTCGATGGTGGCCGCCGCGCGGGGTGTGCCGACAATGTCACCGGATACGTTCTGCTCCTGCGTAAAATGCAGGTATTGGTTGGGGTCTTTGGCGGCGGCATCGGCATAGATTTGATTGATGGCTTCCCGGGTGATGGTGCTTTTGGTCGGGCTCTCTTGCAGGCTCAGAACCAGGATGATCAGCGAACCTGTGCTGGTGGGGATCCTTACGGACTCGGCGATGAAACCGATCCCGCTCATCTCGGGAATGACCAGCGATAGGGCTTTGGCGGCGCCGGTGGTGGTCAAAATGATATTGTCGATGATGCTGCGGTTCTTGCGCAGGTCGACCTTGCCGCTTTTGGGGAGTCGGTCCAGGACTTGTTGGGAACCAGTGGCGGCGTGCACCGTTGCCATCGAGGCCGACAAGATCGGTTGTGCGCCGAAAGCATTGAGCAATGGTTTGATCATGTGTGCCAGGCAGGTGGTGGTACATGACGCATTGGAGACCAGTTGGTGCCGGCGTGGGTCATAATCGTTATCATTGACCCCCATAACGGTGGTGACGGCATCATCGGGCATGGCGGATCCGTTGGATTTGATTTTAAATGGTGCCGACAGGATCACCTTTCGGGCCCCTGCGGCCAAATGGCCCCGCAGCGCCCCTTTGGACCCATCCGGCTTCATGGTGGGGTCTAGAAATTGACCGGTGGTGTCCACCACCAGACTCACATCGTTGGCTTGCCATGCGATCTGTAGGGGATCGCGGGCAGTGCGCAGAAATTTAACGCGAACGCCATTGATAAGCATGCTGCCATCCTTTTCATCGATCTCTTCAATCACCGGACGGGCCTGGTAACCGTGTAAATAGTTGTGCAATAAGCCATATGATGAGTCGCGCTCAACATAGTGGGCGATATCAAAAAGAGATGTCCCGGCTTGTCGACCGATGTTGACAACGATACGATTAAAATATTGTCGACCGACATGGTGCCATAGGGTTAGTTTGCCAATACGGCCGAAACCATTGATGCCAAGCGCAAAATCGCGATGGGTGCTTTCACCTCGGGACATTTTGCCTCCTTATGATTTAGCTCTCTTTGATTTTAATCTCACCTTTATAAACAGACCCTTCCCGACCGTCAATACTGATGAAATCACCCGATGCCAGGTGCTGGCGGGCAAAGGTAACGACACAGGCCGATTCGTTGCAAATCATACTGCCGCAACCGACGACACATGTTTTTCCCAGACGATGGGCCACAACAGATGCGTGGGAGGTGACGCCGCCTTTGGCGGTAAGGAGGCCGTCCGCGGCGTAGATCTCTTTGATATCATCGGGTACGGTGTCTCCTCTAACCAGGATCAGGCGGGTTTGAGGCTCGGCCAGGCGCCAATGCTCCACCTCTTCCAGCGTGAAAACCAGACGGCCCTTCATGGCGCCGCCGCTGACACCGATGCCGTGGCCCAGATAGGCACTGTCCTCTTTCTCCTCCGGGTCGAAGGCAAAGGCCTCCTTGCGTTCACGTATGGCCATGTCTCGTGTCTGCAGCAAATGGAGCTTGTCTTTTGTGGGCCCTTCAAATGTAAATTCTATCTCTTGGGGGGACCATCCTTTTTCCGATACCAGCGTGCGGGAGATTTTTTGCATGGCGCTATATATTTCAGGAAAGTCGGTTTCCAGGATAATATCCGTGTCCCGCATTTCGATCTCCTGCTGTCGAATCGAGATGGGCAGTGTGCTGACGAGTCCTGAGACCACGTCTTCCCCCTGGTTTCCCAATGTGAAGTCTCCCCAAAGGCTGACACTGTCTCCGGTCCAGCGCGGGTTATGGGTGAAGATAACACCAGCCCCGGAGTTTTTCGATATATTGCCAAACACCATGGCCTGGATCGTGATGGCCGTGCCCCAATCATCCGAGATGCCCATAATTTGACGGTAGGTTTTCGCTTTGGCCGAATCCCACGATTCAATGACAGCATGTATGGTGGCGTTGAGTTGGGCCAGGGGATCTTCGGGAATATGATATCCGTCATCTTCAATTCGTTGCTTGTAAGCTCTGGCCACCCGTTGCATCTGCTTTCCCGAGAAGTCCCTTTTTAGAGGAATGCCCATTTTAGTTTTATAACTGGCAATGATGGCGTCAAAGTCATTACGCTGCAAGCCCAACGCCATGCCGTAACATTGCAAAAAGCGACGATAGCTGTCCCAGGCGAACCACTCATTTTCGCTGTACGCGGCCAATCCTTGGGCAATCTTCTCATTGATGCCCACATTTAGAAAGGTTTCCATCATTCCGGGTTGTGAAATGGACGAACCGCTGCGAACTGAGAACAGTAATGGGTTTTGCGGAGATCCGAATCTTTTACCGGTGCTGTTTTCTATTCGGCGGATGTGTTGGGCCAGACGTTCTTTGAAATTTTCCTGTGCAGGCTTGAAGGAATCCATGACGTCCCGGTATCGAAAAACTTCCGTAGTGATAATGAATCCCGGGGGCGTGGGGAACCCGAAGTTATGAAGCCGGATCATATTCATGCCTTTATTGCCCAGGTAGATGATGCCGGTGGCATGGATCTCGGGATCGGAGATCGAACTGATGGTTTTTTGTGGATCGTAATTGAGAAGCCTGCGAAGGTTCTCTTCGGGGAGTTTTCTGCACTGATGGTGTAGGGTGTTCATGATACGGGTCAAAAACAGGTCCAACTGCTGCAGTCCCAAAGAGGTCGCCAGGCGATCGCGCAGAAAAATTTCCGATACGCGGTGGTGCAATTTGTCGAGATCGGAAGAGCCATTGGTGGGATGATATTTTTCTAAAATTTGGTGCTGGGGCACATGCCGCAGGTTTTGGGTGAGATACTCTCCGTGAATGTTGTTGAAGTAATCATTGATAATGTTTTTGACAGCTTGGGCCAAACCTTTGAATATGTCCAGATATTGGGTAAAGCTGATCCCCTGAATTTCCATGGAGTGCGCCAGCAGTTCCAGATACTGCTCCAACTCTGCTGAGCTGATGCCGTCGACTTTCAATGCTTTGTCCAACAATAGCAATCGGTCATATATGGCGTAGCAGGTGGCCTTGGTAATCAGGCTAAGGTCGATGTCATTGATGGATTCTTCCAGCAGAACATTCACCAGGACTTCCAGCCGAAGGGTGAGGCCCATGGCGTCAAATTTCTTCTCGCGGTAGCTACCGTACATGGATGGAATGTCCACCGTGAAGTGTCTTTTTTTATATATGTTTTCAGTTATTTCAAAGGATTGTGGCGATAGTATCACTGATTTTAACAATTCCAGGTATGCCAGTAGCTTAAATACTTTTTTTTTCACATCCGTTTCGTCCAAAGCCATTTTGAGTTGCTTGATTTTGGGGAAGGCTTCAGGCGGCAACTGGTTTATGTATTGGCCGATATTGATAAAGCTCAAATTGTACTTGTTGTTGAGCTGTTTATACAGTTCGGCAAACAGCACCGCGCGCTTGCGGTCCTTTTCTGAGACGCCGGTGATGGTATTGATGTATTCCTCAAGTTCATCGGTCGGCAAAGATAGAAGCGCCGCCGGACTATCCAAGCCGGATTCCGACAATGCAATGAAAATTTTGTAAAGCCCATCGATATACTCGCCCTCGGTGTCGATTTCCATGAAGATATTGGGGGGTATGTAGGGGACCAGAGGATCCTTCTCTTTGGTCTTCCAGAAATGCAAGATGGCATCCATGAAACCTAAAATTCGGTTGCTGCTCTCTACATGACTCTGTTTGCGCAAGAAGTGGATCAGTGGATCACGGCGGTGGCAGATTTCATCGATACGCGTGGAGATGTCCCGAAGATCGCCTTCTGCACCGATATCGTTGAAATAGACCGGGAAGAGTCGTGCCAGTTGTTTGCAAAGGTTATAGACTTCAGCAATACCGCTATTGAAAAAACGGGTGATATCCCGCCCGAACAGGTCGGTGTCTTTTATGAATACACCGCTGACGGCCAGGTGAATGATCAGGTTGGAGAACAAGCGAATGGATTTGCCGGGCTGCAATTGAATCAAATTCATCCAGGTACGGATGTTTTGGATATGCGCCCCATTGGATTGAATTTGCCAATCATTGTCGACGCCCTTGATCATGGGCGGCTGGAAGCCGAGGTCAATCACCGCGTCAATGAAATAGTCGATCAATTCACGGTTGCCGGTTTGAAAGATCTCGCGCCCCATGTTGTCAACGCAGGTAACAGAGGTTGATGGGAACCGGGTCGCATTGATCTTGAGGATCGAGAAGGTCTTCTGGATGAGGCTGTGAACATACCGCGGTTTCTGGTTGGCGATGAGCCAGTTCAGGGTTCGATTAATATCGCGCAGGATGTCTTCGTGGTTGATGGCCAGGCCCGGGATATTCATGGATTGAAAAAGAAAAATCACTTTCCATCGATTGCCCAGATCGTTTTGGCCGGCGGCGGAATGTAACTGGGCCGGTATCCGGTGATAAGCTTTGGTGATGTGGTGGTGGCTGGTCAGTTCAAGTAACTCCTGCAGCATCTGCCTTGTTTCCCACCGGCCGTTTTTGTATATTCGCTTTAATTCTAAATTTTGGGATTCGAGGGTTTGATGGCTGATGGGGGTGAAGATGGCTTCCAGGTCCGGGGTGGGCGCGGAAACTTCCGCCTCTTTGAGAAACTGCATCATTGGATCCGCCTCTTGCAACCAGTAATCATAGGTAGCGCTGAAACAGCGGGCCAGAAGGCGGTTTGCGGATTGATAATCGACCTGCGGACTTTCATGGTCATATAAACTCTTTGCCAATCGTTTGAGGCCGAAGAAGCTGCGTACAAAGCGCTCAAATCTTTCATCCGGCAGTTTGCTGATGAATTGAAACGTATCCGCGACGATGGGATAGAAGCGGGTTGCGGCATCTTCAGACTTCTCGACAATGGTTTGCAGATAGAGGATCAGATTGTCGGTAGCGTCCACCTGAACGCTTTGGTTTGTATCGGCTTGCAGGGCCTCGCAAAAAAGGCCGATGAGTCGTTCAACAGCTTCGGGTCCGGAGGGGTGGGGTTTCAATAGGTGAAAATAGTCCAGTGCGAATCCGCGGGCTTGATCGACGATGAATTGCCAGTTTTTATATGGATGGGAGACCTCTTCAAGAAATCCATCGAGCCTGTCCAGCAGACCGTAATAGCCGGACATGACCTCCCGTAAACATTCATAGCGCGGGTCAATGACCACATCGACTTGGGTGTGGGCCAGATTAACCTCCAAAGCCTTGGACTTAAACATCCTGCCCTCCATTCTTGTTTGGGTATGGGTGGCGACCGGGTTTTCACGCAAGGTTCAGATATTTTAAATCTAACAGAGCCAGGTGTTGTTTTCAAGGTTGCTGAAGCGGGCGCATTCCTCTCTGT
>JASFKE010000302.1:0-5688 GCA_050118795.1 Desulfobacteraceae bacterium
CCAATATCAAAACAGCAATGGCCAATCCGGCCAAAGAGACACCATCCATTTGAACTCCTCTATTTTGCCTTAGGGTTCGCGCAAAATTAAATTTACATTTTCAAGTGTTGAGGCGCCCGTCTGGCAAGGCGCGAAAGCGAAGGCATATCAAGATATTTCGAGCTTTCGCAACGCAGCCAGGCGGGATGCATCGGCCCTTGAAAATGTGAAGTTATTTTTGCGCGAGCCCTTAGGATGTTAAAGCTCTTTTAAATAGTAAACATATCCCAACCGTGTAATGGTCAAAAATACAACGGTCAGGAAAATCGGGCGAATAAACCGGGCGCCTCTCTTGATGGCCAGGCTCGATCCGATCCTGGCGCCGACAATCTGCCCGGCAGCCATACAAATACCGGCTGAGTATAGCACGTTGTGGCCCATGATGAAAACACCGAGGGCAACGATATTGCTGATGAAATTCATGATGCGGGTGGCACCGGCGGCCCTGGTCATGTCGTATCCCAGCAAAGCCATCAGCGCGGCCGTCCAAAAGGATCCTGTTCCGGGGCCGAAAAATCCGTCATAGAAACCGAGGGCCAACCCAAACACCAGATAAAACCATCCCCTGGGCATAAGGGCGTCGCGGCGCTTAACGCCAAGGTCCTTGGAGATGACCGTATAGATAAAAACCGCCATCAACAAAACGGGAATGATGTGCTTCAGCAGTCCCGGGTCCAGAGACTGGATCAACCAAGCACCTGCAGCGGCACCGATGAAGGTAAAGACGATGCCTGCCACCGATTCGTTCAGATCCACCTTTCCGCTGCGGATGTAGTTGTACGACGCAGACAGCGTGCCAAAAGTGCCCTGCAGCTTATTGGTCCCCAGGGCCGTCTGGGGCGGCAGCCCCACCGACAGCAGCACCGGCAGAGAGATCAAGCCGCCACCGCCGGCAATGGAGTCCACAAACCCTGCCGCAAAGCCGCCGAGGAACAGAATGATGAAGATTTCGATGGTGATATCAAAAGAGATCATGGAGTAAAAATACGGTAATTACCATCAAACCTAAAAACGGTTCTTCATTTATCCTCTACGTATCCAGCGAAAAGGGGAAAGACAAGCTGTTTGTGCAGGCCATTGAGAAAAATCGCCATTGATTGCCCGTTTGTGGTTCTATACATCCGACTTAAATGATAGAAAAACTCAATAATCCATTGCCGTGATTATTTAATATTCCAATTGGTCATCTCTACATAAATTATGATAGCTGCTGAACACAAAACACAAATAAAAGGAACAAGAGATGAAAAAACAATTAATGGGTATTTGGTTTCTTGCAATGGTTCTCCTTACAGGTTCGGCAGTCGCGGCCGCAGCCGGTGATCTTGATGCCTTTAAGGGCGCATCCGGCACTCTGAAGATCAGCGGCGGCACAGCCCATATTCCGGTAATGAAAGTGGCGGCCCAAAAAATCATGACAGCCCATGCAGACATTAAAATCAGTATTGCCGGCGGCGGTAGCGGTGTGGGCATCAAACAGGTGGGCGAAGGCCTGGTGGATATCGGCAACTCCGGTCGCAAACCTTCTGAGACTGAATTGAAAAAATACAGCCTGAAAATGCACCAATGGGCCATCGACGGTGTGGGCGTAGTGGTCAATCCGAACAATCCGGTCAAAAGCCTCACCACCGCGAACCTCAAAGATATCTATGCCGGCAAGCTGACCAACTGGAAGGCTTTGGGTGGACCTGACAAAACCATCAATCTCTATACCCGCGACAAAGCCAGCGGCACACGCGCGGTATTTTGGAAAAAAGCGCTGTCCAAAGGCGACATCAGCGCCAAGGCGCATTTTGTTCCCTCCAACGGGGCCATGAAAACCGCTATTGCCCAGGACCCTTACGCCATCGGTTATGTCTCTGTGGGACATATCGACAAGAGTGTGGCACCCGTATCCCTGGACGGAGTTGTGCCCACCCTGGACAATGTAAAACAGGGCAAGTATAAAGTGGCCCGCGGTCTCTACAGCAACACCAGGGGCGATACCGGGGCACTGGCTAAAAAATTCATCGACTATCTCTATAGCGCCGAGGGGCAAAAAATTGTGGCTGAAAAAGGATTTATCCCGGTCAACTAATGCGCTGTGAATCATTGGCACATGGTCTATTTGCCACGGCTGCGTTTCTCAGTGCCGCCGTTACATTGATGGTCTTTATCTTCATGGCGGCGCTGGGACTGCCCGTTATCGAGGATGGGCAGCTTTTTCAGATAGTGTGGGGACCATGGTCCCCGGATCACCACAGCTACGGCATCCGGCCCATGATTCTGGGTTCCCTGTACATCGCCCTGCTCGGGTTGACAGTTGCCGTGCCTGTGAGCCTGGGCTGCGCCGCGTTTATCACCGTCACCGCCCCCAAAGGGCCGGCACGCATCCTTCAGCGGCTGGTTCAGTTTATGACCGGCATTCCCACCGTCATTTACGGTTTTGTGGGCATTTTTTTGCTGGTACCCCTGGTGCGCGAGATTTCGGGCCGCGGCTCGGGATTGTCGATCTTGACGGCCGGATTGATGCTGGCGGTTCTGGTGTCCCCCACCATGATTCTCTTTTTTGCTGACGGTTTGGCCAAAGTGCCCCGGGCCCATAGCCATGCCGTGAGCGCTTTGGGCGGTACACCGGTCCAACGCCTGGTCTATGTGATGCTGCCCCAGGCCTGGCGCACTATTTTAGCCGGCCTGGTGCTCGGTTTCGGGCGGGCGGTGGGCGATACCATGATCGCCCTGATGCTGGCAGGCAATGCCGTATCGCCGCCGGAATCGCTTTTGGATGCCGCCCGAACCCTCACCGCCCACATCGCCCTGATCATTGCCGCCGATTTTGACAGCATGGAGTTTCGCACCCTGTTTATCTGCGGACTGACCCTCTACCTGGTCACGACCCTGGCCGTGGTGACCATGCGCTGTGTGGCCGCAAGACAAAAGGGGACACCATGACAGCCGCCGGCCAGAAATTGATCATCGCCTGGAGCTGGATCAGCAGCCTGATTCTGGTGGGAGCCGTGGCCGCCATTGTCTGCTTCCTGCTCTTTAAGGGCCTTGCGGCTTTAAATCTGCGATTGATTTTCGGCAGCACCGAGCCCTTGGCGGCCCTGTTGCTGCAAAAGCCGGTCTTCGATGGCATTCTACCGGCCATGGCGGGCACCCTCATCCTGGTACTGGCCGCAACCGGCATGGCCCTGCCGGTGGGGCTTGCCACCGGCATATACCTGGCCGAATACAGCCAAGGGCGCATAAAGCAGTTGTTGAGCCTTCTCTTCGATGTTCTCGCCGGCATCCCCTCCATTGTAGTAGGGCTGTTCGGCTTTTCCATGGCTGTTTTTCTGCACCACCACCTGAGCAGCCGGATCTATCCCTGCCTTTTTATTTCAGCCGTCTCTTTGGCCTTTTTGGTATTGCCCTATCTCATTCGCAGTACCCAGGCGGCCATGGAAAGCTTGCCGGCCAAAGAGCGCATCACCGCCCCGGCCCTGGGAGCAACCAAGCTGCAGAATATTTGTCATGTCCTTGTGCCAAGAGCCCTGGACGGCATCGTCAGCGGGGTGATCCTTTCCATCGGCCGATGCGCCGAAGATACGGCCGTGATCATGCTCACAGGCGCCGTTGCCACTGCCGGTATACCAGGTTCGGTTCTGAGCACTTATGAGGCGCTGCCGTTTTACATTTATTACATTTCATCCCAATATATGGACCAACAGGAGCTGCTCAACGGATACGGAGCGGCAATTATCTTGTTGGTAATTTGCAGCGGGTTGTTTTTCATCAGCTTGGGGATAAAAAAAGGTTTAGGCAGACGGTTTAGTAAAAAGATATAAAAATGAAGGAATTGGGCTTTAAGGCGCTGGAAGAAAATAACATGGGGCATGAAAATATAAAAATTCAACTCACGGATCTATCTTTCCACTATGGCGATCAGTGCGCACTTGATAGTGTCAGTGTGGGGTTTGCCGATCGTGCCGTCACTGCCATTGTGGGGCCGTCCGGGCAGGGCAAGTCTACGCTACTCACAGCCATCAATCGTCTGTGGGAGGAGATTCCCGGCGCCAGGGTCAGCGGCACGGTGGAGATTCTGTTCGACGGCACAATGGTAAATATCCATAACGGTTATCCTGTCAACCGTTTGCGGCGCAAGGTCGGTATGGTGTTTCAAAACCCCAACCCTTTGCCGATGAGCATATACAAGAATGTGGCCTTTCCTTTGAAGCTGGCCGGGGAAAAAGAGAGGCAAAAGATAGAATCCAGCGTCCAAAGAGCTTTGGCCCAGGCTTTTTTGTGGGACGAGGTCAAGGATCACCTGGATGCCGATGCGCGCACCCTGTCCGGCGGACAGCAGCAGCGGCTGTGCATAGCCCGTGCCCTGATCTTGCATCCGGAAGTGCTGCTGCTGGATGAACCCACCGCCTCGTTGGATGCCAAGGCCGCCGGGGTGATCGAAGATCTTATTTCCAATCTAAAATCCAGTTGCACGATTTTGATGGTCTCCCACTACCTGGATCAGGTCCGGCGCGTGGCTGATGAGGTCATGGAGCTGACCAACGGCTGTTTGGCCCATTGCAGTCATATGTGATCTTCCTTTAATCTTTATTATGCTTTGCTTTGCGCTGCCAATAGTGCGGCACCCAGTGCTCCGATCAATTGGGGATCATCCGGAACAAGAACAGGCCGGCTCAATTTTTCTCTCAGCAGAATCTTCATACAAGGATTTTTCGCCACGCCGCCTGTAAAGACGATATCTCCACCAGACGATACCCTGTTGATCATGCCGGCCGCCCGGCGGATGACACTGCCGTGAAGCCCCCGGGCAATCTCCCGCCGGTCCTGCCCCTTGGCGATCAGTGAGGTGACTTCGGATTCGGCAAAGACCGTGCACATGCTGGAGATGTTGACGTCCTCGCCGGTCATCAGGGCTTCCCGGCCGAAGGATTCGATATCGAAGCCTAAGGTTGCGGCCATGATCTCGAGAAATTTTCCGGTGCCGGCGGCACAGCGGTCGTTCATTTCAAACTTTTTCACCTTGCCGCTGTCAAACAACGCAATGGCCTTGCTATCTTGACCGCCGATGTCCAACACGGCCCGGGCGGCGGGGAAAAAAGCCAGCGCCCCTGTGGCATGGGCTTTGATTTCCGTAACGGTCGGCGCATCGAACGCTATTTCGAACAGATTGCGGCCGTACCCGGTGGCCATGATGCGGTCGTACGCCAGTTTGTCAATCAACTTTTCCGCTTGGGCCATTGGATCAAAGCCGGTGTCGGCCTGAAGGCTGGATATCATTCTCCCGGACTCATCCACTACCACCACTTCGATGGTGCGCGAGCCGATGTCTATTCCCGCAAAATACATATGTTGTCTTTCCCCCTTTTATATTCTCTGGTAAGTAAATTGAGTTTCTATAATTGGACTTGGATCACGAAGACCGACCGACAAAGGAAGCTGGTGATAATTACAGAGACACAATGGGAGAAAATCTTTTATATAAATGCTCCGTCACCAAATGCTTTACAGTACGCATACCAACCCGGGCAGCCAGCGCCAACTCTCTCAGGTAAAGCCTATGTGACGGTCAATTGTGAGCATAAGACTTTTCAAATTACACAATAGAGTTAAAAAATGCTTCTCTAATACATGCAGTAAAAAAAAACAAGAAGAAAAATTCAT
>JASFKE010000303.1:0-5686 GCA_050118795.1 Desulfobacteraceae bacterium
CCAGGCATTTCAACTGCCGATCATTCGAAAAGCCTATCGGGAGGCAAACCTTAAAGGCTGGCAGGCCACTGATGACGCATCTTTAGTGGAACGCATGGGGGAGAAGGTGCATATCATCCCGGGAAACCAGCAGAACCTTAAAATCACCACCCCACAAGATCTGGAGCTGGCCCGGATATATCTATCACGACGTTTTCCCGTCGAACACCGCTTGTAGGAATAGGGCCAGTTTTTGTGAATTGTGGCGAATAATTTTTTCGCTGGACTCTAAGAGGTCGACTGAATGGAGTTTTCGCTCCATCCAGAATTTATCGGACGGATCCACCTCCACGTATTGTGCTTTCTGGATCGCATATAACCTGCGCAACTCTCCAGGGGGTCTCTCATTGTTGTGGACGATGACATCGATGGGTTTTTGGGTGAAGTTTTCCAATTGGCGAACAAAATCAATGCATTTGTAATTGTTCGTTTCACAAAATTTAGTCATGATATTAACAATGTAGATCAATTTCCCAGAACTTTTTTCAATGGCTTGGCTGACGCCGGGAACAACTAAATTCGGGACAATGCTGGTAAAAAGATCACCGGGGCCCAGTATGATGTAATCTGCATTTTCAATGGCATCGACCACCGGTGGGTATACCTTTATTTCGTCTGCATGGTGGGGAACAAGAAATACATCCTGGATTTTTCCACGCTGATCCCAGCTGGGCATATCGATGGCTCTTTCGCCATATATTCGGCTTCCGTCGGTCAGTTCCGCCACCAGAGTTGCCTTGTCCGTGGTTACCGGCAGGATGACCCCTGCGGCGTCCAGGATCTCAGCCAATGCCGTCACACCCGAAGGAAAACTGCCGGTGTACCGTGACAACATGGTCAACAACATGTTGCCGGCATTGTGACCCCTTAAGCGTCGATCCCTTTGAAACCGTCTTTGAAGCAGGGCTCTTGTGACTTGGTGATGGGGTGACAGCGCTAATATGCATTTCAATATGTCGCCTGGGGGCAGCGTGCCAAGCTCGTCTCGCAATCGGCCGGTGCTTCCGCCGCTGTCCACCATGGAGACGACAGCCGTAACGTTTAGATGGCGTATATCCCGCAATCCGGATAACAGGGCGTATTGGCCGCTTCCGCCGCCAATGGTGACGATCTTGTGTGGGGATGTGTCGGACATTGGTGTTGCCATTTTTATTGATGACTGTTTTCATTCCGGGGTGTGCTGCGCCCGGTAGCATCCGCGACGATCAAAATAACGATCAAAATGGAGATATCTATTTTCAGCCTGTGGCAGAAAATAGCGGCAACCCGTTTCTCAAGGGTGGTAGTTGACTCATCTGCTCTATGTTTTATATTCGATTTCTTGCTTGACCGTTTTCTTGATATTCCGATATTTTGGGCTGAAAAGCAACAGTTATCGATATCGACGAATAGATTGGATTGGTTATTATCGGAAAATTGACAAATTGGCAGTTGAATCCCATTTTATACCGAACCCGATAATGAAAGGAGATAGAGACAATGACAAATGCTCCTGATGACCAAGAACGTACGACCGCCGATGCAGAACAGGCATTTGTGGAACAACTGAGGCAGACCTTCGATCGCATGCCCAGACAGATACCGCTCTATCTTTTTGTCAGCCCTGGACAAGATGATGTTTTTGTCCAGGCCAGCCGCCAGATTATACGGGCGTTTCGAGAGTTGACACCAAAGATCAGTATTAGAGAGTATTACCTGGGAGATGAATTGGCTACCCAGTGGGGGGTGGATAGCTCTCCGACACTGCTGATCGATCCGGATCACTACAATATACGATGGATAGGCGCCCCCATGGGAGAGGAGGGCCGCTCTTTTTTAGAGGCCATGATTCTAATCGGCACGGGGAAAAGCGCAATGAGCGAACAGTCCCTTTCCGTGGTCAAGCAGATCGACTCCCCAAGGCAATTAAAAGTGTTTGTCAGCCCCACCTGCCCTTACTGCCCGCAACAGGTGGTCAATGGACTCAGGGCAGCCATCGAACGACCCGAACATATCTCTGTCGAGGTGATCGATATTCAGAGCCGGCCCGATCTGGCGGAAAAATATGGGGCTCACAGTGTTCCCCAGACCTATGCCAATGACGTGCTCATCGGCCAAGGTGCTCAACAGGAGGAGGTGTTTATCTCCTCTGTGCTGAAACTTGAACCCCAAACCATCTTTATCCCGGAGAGCACCGAGGATCTTGTCGTCGTCGATTTGCTGATTGTCGGAGGGGGGCCTGCCGGGCTGACCGCGGGTATCTATGCTGAGCGCAGTGGGCTTAAAACTGCGGTGGTGGAGCGCGATTCACTTGGCGGGCAAGTAGCATTGACACCGGTTGTTGAAAACTATCCTGGTTTTACCCAGGTCGGTGGCAAGACCTTGGTAGATATCATGGTCACCCATGCACTCCAGTACGTGAATATTTTTCAGGGGGAACAGGTTCTCGACATCCAACCGGGGGATCAATTTGAAGTTAGCACGACCCGACGAAAATTCAGGGCAAAAACGGTTTTACTGGCCACCGGTGCGAGCCACAAAAATTTAGGTGTTCCGGGGGAGAAGCAATTTTCCGGGCGTGGGGTGAGCTATTGCGCAACATGTGACGGTCCCCTGTTCAAGGGGAGAAAGGTGCTAATGGTTGGAGGGGGCAATTCAGCTGTAACGGAAGCGCTGCATCTGCACAATATGGGTGTTGATGTGACCCTGGTCCATCGGCGCGGCAACCTTAGAGCTCAGGAGGTGTTGGCACAGCAATTGTCGACCAATGGTATCCCGATTTACTGGAACACTGAAATTAAAGAGATACGGGGCAGGCAACGGGTTGAAAGCGTTGTGTTGTTCGACAATCAGACGCATAACAACAGGAAGATTGCGGCCGACGGTGTATTTATCGCCATAGGCTATCAGCCTTCTGTGGAATTGGCGCAAAAAATCGGTATTGAATTGAATGAACAAGGATATATATGGCATGATGGCTCCCATCGAACCAACATCCCAAGGATTTATAGCGCCGGTGACGTCGAGGGTGGGTATAAGCAAATTGTAACGGCAACAGGCCAAGGCGCCGCCGCTGCTATGACAATATTTGAAGATATGATCAATCCTTACTGGAAAGGCGCCCAGCATACGGAAACCTTGGAAAAGGTTAAGGCGCTTTAGGATTGATCCGGCATTAACCCTAACAAGAGAGAGTTAACTTATGGCTGTCGGCGTGGTTAGAACATTCAATGATGAGGATGGATATGGCTTCATCGAAACCGATGAGGGCGAGCAGTTGTTTGTCCATCACTCTTCCATTGAGATGGAAGGATTTCGTACCCTGGCACCCGGGGCGAATGTGATATTTGAAATAGAGGTTGGAAAGCGCGGCCCGGAAGCTAAAAAGGTACGTAAGATATAGCCTATAACTTCGCCTTGAGCATGGCAATGGTCCCTTTATAATCATCCGTATTGAAGATGGCCGATCCGGCGACAAAAACATCCGCACCCGCGGCCGATACATCGGCAATGGTATCTGCGTTAACACCACCGTCGACCTGGATTAAAATATCAAATCCGCCCTCTTCGATAAGGGATTTTAGCTGCTCTATCTTATCGAGGGAGCTCTTGATGAACTTTTGACCGCCGAAGCCCGGGTTGACACTCATGATCAACACAAAATCCAAGTCTTCAAGCAGGTAAGTGATGGTGGACAGCGGTGTCGCCGGATTGAGCACCGCGCCGGCCATGACACCGTTTTCTTTAATCAGATGGATGGTGCGGTGTAAATGCGGACAGGCCTCCACCTGAACGGATATGTAATCTGCACCGGCCTTGGCAAAATCCGCAATATACCTGTCCGGATTCTCGATCATCAGGTGAACATCCACCGGCAGTGATGTGGAGCGGTTCACGGCTTCCGTCACTGCAGGCCCCATGGTAATATTGGGGACAAAATGTCCATCCATGACATCCACATGAATCCAATCTGCACCCGCTTGCTCAACGGCTTTCACTTCTTGACCCAGGCAACTGAAATCTGCGGATAAAATCGATGGGGCAATTTTTTTCATCTCCTACTCCTGTCAGTCGAAATGTTTTGTGATGATCAGTTCATCGTCTAAATACAAAAAGAGCGCTGTGGGAGCGTCTCTAAAAATAAGCAGCCAAATCTCTTCACCCGGTTTTGCAAATTCGTTGAAAATATCCATTGCCGCATCCGCCCGGTTAATACGAACACGCACTTTTTGACGTAAGAATCCCTGGGGGAGGCGGTATCGAAACAAAGAGCCATATCCCCCCCGGGAATCCGCCTTCTTCGGATTTGGGCGGTTGATGGTCAACTCCACTGCCGCGCCCTGCAAAACAGGGTATCCTTCGGTGGGGGTTTGGGTCACCACTGCATCCAGGGCCAAGTTCCGGTCTTCGATCTGGGTGATGGTGCCAACCGTCAGTTGATGCTTTTCAATGGTCTCAATGGCGTCGTCAAGGCCCATGTTTTTCAGGTCCATCATACGCAGCCAGGCCGGCGGCGGTCCGGAGCTGATCAACAGATCAAGGGTGTCACCCCGCAAACCTTTGGCGCCGGCCCTGGGGTATTGGGATATCACCTTTCCTTTGGGATGCGTCCGGCTGTGGGTATAACTCAACTGCTTGTGTCCCAAGTCGTTCTCTTGGAGAATGATGCCGGCCATCGTAAGATCCATTCCCGTAACATTGGGAAACACAACCCAACGCACACCTTTGGATATCACTAGCCGGACATCACGTCCACGCTTAATCTCACTGCCCGGAGCCGGAACATGATCGATAATTTTGTGCTTGGGAACGGTCCGATGAAATTCGGTCCCCTTGATTTTCGTATTCAGTCCCAGATCCGACAGCACTTCAAGTGCGTAGACCACATCTTTATTGATCAAATCGGGGACCACCACCCGATTTTCACTTCGAATCAGCAGGTGCACGGTAAAGTAAGTGCCTGAACCGGCAGCCACCATGAAGATGGCAATATACAGGAGTGTTTTAGCGAATCGCGTAAACACGGATAGGCGCCTTAAAATGGAATCTTCAGGCTTAGGGTGAGGCCCTTTCTTGCAGCGCCATAACGAGATGGGCCGGCAATTTGGACCTGGTGCCGTCTTAATTCGTCAACGAACCGCCGTGTTTGCATGTGGTTGTATTTATGGGCATCATTAACAGCTCCATATATGTTGCCCGCATAAAATCCCAAACCGACGAAAGATAACAATCCCCCTAAACCGTATTGTTCCTCATTAAATGCATCGACCGCGGCCCATATGAAAGCCGTGTTGACGGCAAATGCGATGATCCCATCTTCATATCGGTGGCAATAGAGCTGGCCTGCCCCTGGAATAATCGAAAGAGTTCCCGCCAAATACGGGCTTTTTGTCGGGATGTCAGAACGATTGGAGAGTGCTTTCGTCAAATCAGCCAATTTATATCGCTGCCGTCCAGCTGGTGACATTTTGCCAAAAGCCATTTGGGCGCCGGTCCAATCCGCCAGGTCGATATGGATCCAGCCAATGCGATAATATGCCCGGTCTTCGATCGCTGGATCGTCGCTTAAGGCAATCACTTTGTTTAATTGCACCACCGCATGGGGCGGCGTGTTCATGGAAAGATAACACTCCGACATCTTGAAAAAGGCCTCGGTAGCCAACTCATC
>JASFKE010000304.1:0-5685 GCA_050118795.1 Desulfobacteraceae bacterium
TTAGATAAATGTCAGAACTCATTTTCGTTTTTTACAAAAATCGGAATTTATTGGGCTTGTCTACGCACCAATTTTAAAGTATACTTGAGAATATCAAGGTATACCTAAGTATACTTTAAGATTATTGATCGTGAGGCGATAGAGATGGACGAAAAACAGACACGCGAAAATGGTTCTTTCCAAAAAGCATCCCAGGAAACCCGAATTACACTAAATTTCAAAACTGCATCGCAAAAAAATCATTTTAATGAACAAATTGAGCTCATAGCGAAAGCAAATGAGTGCAATAAAAATGATGCTTTGAAAATCATTACAAATTTATTAGAAAAACAGATGGCTGCGGAAGGGTACGGTGAAAAGAAACGTAATTTTACAGGTCAGTATTATACCCTTCTCGAAATTCATACCACAGCCCTTTTAAGAGAGTTAAAAAGAGCGCTGCAAAATTGCGAAAAAAGCATTGCAGAGATAAATGACGATAAAAACAGTTGCGTTGCAGAGCTAAATGGAAAAATAGAAACCCAAGAAATTGAGCATAAAAAACTCACAAATGAACTTACCCAAAAAAAAGATGCGTTGGCTGCCAAAATAAAAAGCCTGACTGAGACCAATAAAGAGCTGATCGAAAAGAACAAAGAGACCGAAAACAGCTTAAAAAGCAGTGAAAAATTGATTTCAGCACTGGAAAATGAACGCGATCTGCTAAAAAAAGAGAGCAGTGATTCGTTGAAAATGGTTCATAAAGTGAAAGAATTATCGACAGAACGCGATTCATTACTATTTCAAATAGCATCTTTAAAATCTGAGAATGAAAAGTTAGCGCACAATCATGAATTACAGATCAAACAATGTGAGTTGAATTTTCAAAAACAACTATCTGAAAAGATATCGTCCACTGTTTCTGAAACTGAGACGAAAATAAAAGGGCATTATGAACCTGTCGTTAGCGAGCTTAAAAAGATGGTGTCTGATCATGCGGAACAACTTAAAATTGAACGGGAAAATGTCGAAAAAGTAAGATTTGAGGAGAGAGCCAGGTCTGAAGAGAGAATCAAACAACTTGAAGATCAGCTTATGCAGGCTCAAAAAATAATCTCAAAACAATCCCATTCAAAATCTAACTAAAGTTTCGCATTTTCTTTCAGTGGCGTATCTTGGCTATGGAAAATTACTTTCAACGCCAGAAAGTAGACAAATTTTCGCCTTTGTTTTTGCTAAGAGAGGGAAAATGTATTAATTTATTTCATAGCGGTTCTTTTTTTGTTTGTATTATTAGGAGTTTGGCGATGTCTAAGATCGCTAAAATCAGAGCCGCTTTTCAATTATTTTCCATATGATTTTAAAAATTATCCCTTACTTTGCCTTGAATATTAACTGCAAAACTTGAGATTAAATTAGAATTTATTACAGGCAATTATCTAAAATCCTATAGGCGTTTTTGCAGGTCAAAGAGCCCTATAGGTAACGTGCTACGCCATAGCCGCTTATTTATTGCATTTTTCAATTCTTTGACGCAAAGTGTCAGTCTATCTTCGCATTTATCAAGCCTTCCCACTACGGTAGCGCCTGTGCCAACCGCATTATTAAAAAAGTTGATTATATAATTTTATTTTGAACTTATGAAGCCACCATCCGGTGATTTTGCCCCCAACTGCCCATTTATCAATCACATGGCACAAGTGTTGCTGTACTTTCCTAAGGAAACCTTGACACAATCACCCTAATTATAAGGTGGGCGGCATACCAAATGAGAAGCTTAAACCAAAAATTAAAAACAGCAAAAAAATCGCATAGGCTTTGGCGACCCGGCAATTGCTGCGGATTTACCCTAATTGAATTGATGATTGTCATTGCTCTGGGCACAACCTTAATGGCCATAGCTGTACTAAGTTTTCGTGGCGTTGTCAGACATCACGCTGCCGAAGAGTTGATCAGCGAGCTGCGTCTTGCCGGTCTAATGGCAATCCGACAACATCGAAACATTACAGTGACCTTTAATCCCGGCACGGCACAATATGCAATGGCGTGGAGCGATGCAGGTGGAGCGGTAACCACACGAATGGGTAATACTGGTGGTCATGGTGAGACGTTTGTGTTCGATCCCGCCCCACCTGGAAATCCGCCGGCTCCGGATGCCGCATTTATTTTTTCGCCGTTGGGATTTATCAGTACACTGAACGGCAATGTAGCCGGCAACATTTATCTCACAAATACGGACAACAGCCGGCAGTTTCAAATCCAAACCACTATTGCCGGCGGTATTGATTTGAATCGATTTGATCCCACAGTCGGCTGGGTTCAAGCTTATTAGCGGCTTGCCGGGAATTCAAGGAGTCGTTTAATGAAACAGATTTTACCTGCTTCCTATTTTTCACCCCGCTACAAAAACCATGCAGCGGGATTTACGCTGGTAGAGTTGCTCATCGTCATTGTATTGACCAGTATCATGGGCTTGGCAATCTTGTTGAACTATCAATCCCAGAGCCGCAGCTATAATGTACAGCGTGAATTGGCCCATATGCAGCAAAATATACGCGCTGCCATGTTTTTGCTCCAACAAGATATCCGCAACAGCGGCCGCGACCCGGAAAGAAGCGGCCAATTCGGCATTCAATCCATTGCCGATGATGCCAACAATAATGCCAGCTTGACCATGACGCGACTTCTGGATACCGACAATGACGGCATGGCGGATGTTGGCGCAGTGGAAACCATTGTCTATCAACTTGCAGATCCGGATGGTGATGGACGTCAGGAGTTACAGCGCTGCCTCAATGGTGTCTGCCAGCGGATTGTGGACGGTGTGGCAAGTATGGGATTTGCCTATGCCTACGACGACGGAAGCGATGATCTGGCCAGATTCAACGGCAATCCAGCCAATACGGAAATATGGGCCTATGATGGCAACGGCACCAATACGTTAAACACCAGCGCAGACTCCGACGGGGATGGGGATATTGACACCGATGATGCGCCTGCAGGGCTGGGAACGAACATTGCCTTGAACCGCATTCGGGTGGTGCGTATCTGGCTATTAGCACGCTCACGGCAGGCCTATCCGAATTTTTCAGACACCAACACCTATATATTAGGAGACCGGATGTTGAATTTGGCCGCTCCGCTCAATGCCCCCTGGCGCAACTTCCGGCATTTTCTGCTCAGCGGTGCGGTATCCCTGCAAAACTATCAATTGAGTACCAATCTTTGATAACCATATAAGAAAGCGAGCCCACAAACATGAAACCATTCGTTTATTTTGCATCATCGGCACCCATTGACGGGGAGCAAGGATTCACCCTCATTGAAGCGATGATCGCCCTGCTTGTTTTCACCATCGGCATCATGGCTGTCTCCGCCATGGCCATCACAGGCTTCAATTCTTTTAATAAATCCAGAACGGAGACAGCCGAGGTGAACCGAACCATCAAAAACGTCGATGCCCTTAAATCGACGCTCTACAGCAACACCCAAATATTCAATAGCTCCGCATCAGGTGGTGCTTCAAATTACCCGGTCGGTACAGATCAGGCTGATTTTAACAGCTGGGATTTTAATGACGTGGTGGTGCGCGATGTCAAACTCATCGCCGTAGAAAACAACAACAACCAGTTCAGAGGCCCCACAGCCAGCAGTCAATATCGGTTATATGTCATCAAAGCAGACAAACCGCGAGTCCAATAAAGCGGATGAGGAGAATTCAATGTTACGTTTAACCACTGCCAACCAGGAAAAAGGCAGCGCGCTGATTCTGGCCATTGTCATGTTAGCCGCAGTCTCGGCCCTGGGGATCACGATGATAACCCTTGGGAAAAACCAGGTCGAGATGTCGACCAACCTGAAGCTCCATGAGATTGCCCGCTATAACAGCGACAGTTGTACCGTAGGGGTCTCCAAATTAATTCGCCACATTGTGGATGCAAGCAATGAGGGCACCATCGGCTTTGACGCCGGAACCACTACCGCCCCGGGCGTATCTTATCCGACTTCCACGGACGGTGACACGCCGGCCGTGGAATTTGCCAACAAGGTGCTGTTTGGCGAAGGCACCGACGACCAGACCTGTGAAGACGTTAGTTTTAACACCGTGGCCATCGACAATTCCGTCCAAACCGCCAGTGGTGGAAACTTTGCCATCGATGCGACGCGCGAGCTGGACTCCGCCGCAGATATCCGCGGAAAGTTTGTGGTGACAGCAGCAGGCTCTGCCGGACCTGAATTTGATAATGCATCCAGTGAGGGCTTAGGGGGCGGCGGTGCCGGAGGCGGCGGCTTGACTTTGAAATTCGTAGTCGCCTGCCGGGGCAGAGCCCCCAACAATGCGTTGCATGTCGGATACTCCGTATACCGTAAAACCATAGGTGTGGGTAAGGGTGAATAGTTATGAAAAAACGATTTTTAATTATAGGTCTAAGTTTGCTGCTCTCGGTCCAATTGGCCAACGCGGCCGCCTTTACCGAGCCGACCATGGCCGACTATACGGCCTTTCCCATCAATACGGCTGAGTCGGTGCCGCCCAACATCATGATCATGTTGGACAACTCCGGAAGTATGAACTTCAACGCCTATGGCACCTATCCCGATGATTACGGCACGGTGACCGATGCGCCATTTACCGGGGAGCCCTACAGCGGCATCAAAAGTTTTCAAATGACATCCGGCCAGGACGACGCCGAAGAGGCCGTTGCTGCCGGCAGCGTACTATACTACAGTCACGACGACCTGGACCTGGGAGGCTTTTCGGTTGCCAGCAACGACTCTATTGTGGGCATTCGTATCCAAAATGTCGCCATTCCACAGGGCGCCACCATTCACAGCGCCTACCTCGAGTTCAATGCCTATGCCTCCAATTCGGAAACCTCCAATTTTCTCATCGAAGGCGAAGCCAGCGATGACGCAGAGCCCTTTGATACCGTTGCCGACAACCTCAAAAGTCGCGTCGCCGCCACCGCTACCGTGGCGTGGAACAATGTCCAGGCCTGGACCGCCGGCCAATATTATCCGACACCGGACATCTCCACCATCGTTCAGGAGATTGTCGATCGGGGCGGCTGGAGCTCCGGCAACAGCATGGTGTTTCGTTTCACGGGTGTGGGGACCAGCGACAACAAGCGCGATGCCCGAGCCTATGAGGCCAACAGCAACACGGCGCCGACGCTGCACGTGGTCTTTTCCGATGACTCTGTGAACACACGCTATTACGGCTACTTCAATCCCGACTTTTTTTATAGTTACAGCAACCAAAAGTTCAACCTGGCCTATAAAAAGGTCGCTTACGATCACGACACCGGTTCGTGGAGCGTGGAAACCCTGGCCGGAGGGTCAGCCACTCTTTATGATACGGATATCGTGAACGACCAGTTATGGGACGGCAACTGGCTCAACTGGCTCTCCATGCGCCGGGTGGATGTGCTGCGCAAGGTGCTCATGGGCGGTCTGGCCACGGCCCGCACCGGGGGCGGTAACCAGGTGAACTACGGCGAGACCCCGGACCAATCCTACCGGGTTTTTATTAAACTTTTCGACTCATCCATTGCATCTGCGGTCTCGCCTTATGACGGCAACGCCAGATACCGCATTGAAAACGGCAGGATTTATGTGGATGCCGACCTCAACGGCTTTTACGAGACCAATTTCGATATTCGAGTCCAAAAGGACGTTGACCACGAGCCTGAGGATTTTTTAGAC
>JASFKE010000305.1:0-5680 GCA_050118795.1 Desulfobacteraceae bacterium
GTCACCGGCCAAAGTTGCCGGCGCCGCCCGAGGCCGGGTTCGATGATCTGTACCTGTTTGCCAACATCTCGAAACAGTTCAGGTCCCTGCGTTTCAAGCAACCGGTCCTGGGAAAATTGATGCATCACATGTTCGACAGCATGGATGCAGACGCCGCTTTTTTACAGCTTCCCCAAAAGCCCCAATACGATCTGTTGGAGATCCGGCCGGCGCTTATGGGAAACAACGGTGGAGCCGACGCGCTTAAAGATGCGATGCAACAGCTCGTCACCGGGGGAATCCGGCAATGCTCCGGAAATTATTGCATCATGAACGACTCCCGGGGCGAGGCCGCCTTTGATGCCCTGTCCGACCGGCCCTATCGGTTTATGGCGGTGGCCGTTCGCCACATCAAAGAGAGCTATGGCTGGCTGGGCCTGGTTTCCTACAACATCGAACTTGAATTCAAACCGGAAGAGTTGAACATACTTCAGACCCTGGCCAATCAACTTGCGGCCATGATGGCCAACATGGCCCAGCATGACGACCTGGAGCGGTTTACCGTCAATATTGTCTGTTCGCTGGTCAATGCCATCGAGGCCAAAGACGCCTACACCCAAGGCCATTCCAAGCGGGTGCACCAATATGCCATGCAGATGGCCAAGCGCCTAAATTTACCGGGCCGTGAGGTGGAGGCGCTGCGGTGGGCCTCGGTGTTGCACGATATCGGAAAGATCGGCATCCCAGAACGCATCCTGTGCAAACCCGGAAAATTGACGGAGAAGGAGTTCAACCTGATCAAAGAGCATCCCGTCAAAGGCAGAACCATCCTATCTCCCATCAGGCAGTTGGCCCCCTCCATGGAAGCCATTGCTCATCACCACGAGCGGTATGACGGCAAAGGTTATCCCGATGGGCTTAAAGGTGAAGAGATTCCTTTAGCAGCCCGCATTATTGCGGTGGCGGACACTTTTGACGCCATCACCTCCAGGCGGAGCTACCATCCATCTAAAACCGAGACGGAGGCCCTGCGGGTATTGGATCAGGTGGCCGGCGTCCAGTTGGATCCTCATTTGGTAAACGTTTTTAAATCTGCTCTTTGAGCAGACAGCACGCAATTCGATAGGCGGGCGTGCCGTCCGGCCGGTACTCGATGTTGTCGGGCTGGATCAGTTTATTCATCACACAGCCTTCGGCAATCTCCAGCTGAAACAGATCCGTTTCATTGATGGGACCGGCGGCCTCCAGCCGATCGTCTCTGAATTCAAGCCCGTGGAGGGGGAAATCTTCGCATAGGGGACACCGGTAGACCCGGCCGTTGGGAAAAACGAAGTAATTGTCCGCTACGCGTCCGGCGCATTCAAAGGGTTCATCGGCACCGAGGTACACCTTGGGATAGGTGACCCGGATGCCGTGCTCCGCGACGGCCTGGGCCACGGTGGGAACAACCTGTCGCCAATCGTCGCGGGTGACCTGAAGCGGGGGGGTTGCCTGCTTTTGTGCGGCCGATTTTCCACGCAGGCCGATGATCTGGATGAAGAAATGGTCCACGGCCCATTGCTTGAGCAGCGGCACCATGGCTGGGAGGTGGTGCAAGTTGCGGCTGGTCACCGTATAGATGACACTGACGCCGAATCCTTTGGCCTTGGCCTGCCCTATCCCCGCCGTGCAATGATCGTAGCATCCCTTGCCGCGAATGGCGTCGTTGACCGTGGCCGTGGGGCCGTCCAGGCTGAAGCTGAAATAATCGACCTCGCCGGGGGTGACACGATCTATAATCCGGTTGAACAGGTATCCATTGGTATCGATGGTAATGGATTCATAGCCCATCTGTCCGGCGGCCTTGGTGACCGCCGCCAAATCCGGATGCAGGGTGGGTTCGCCGCCGAGCAGGATTAAATTGGCGGACGGGCTCCTGTGCAGGAGCCGTTCAAGCCAGGTTGTGACCTGATGCAGATCCAGCTTTTGGGAGCCGTGTTGTTCAGGATTGATATAGCAGTGGCGGCACTTCAGATTACATTGGGTCTGAATATGAAAAAAGACGTTGGCCTTGTTTTTGATAAATGCAACGGTCTTGGGCATTAGAGCTTTTCAATGTGGCGTACATGCGCCGGCCGCTTCGGCCTGGGTTTCTCTTTTTCGACGGACTCACCTCTTTTGACTTCGCGTTTGGCCCTGACCAACTCTTCATTGGTCAAGCGCAGCCGCGCGGTCATATATTCGGCGAAAATACGGTAGAGCAGCAGCAGGAAATCGAGCCGTTCGTCTTTCTCGTGGGATGTGGACAATCGATTGCCCGCCGAGGTGTCCACTGCCAGGCAAACGGTCCCGCCAACGGCAAATACCGATGCCGACCGGCTTTGATCGTCGACAATGCGCATCTCACCAAAAATTTCGCCTTTTTTATTGATGACGCCAATATCCTCACCCTCTTTGGAGATGCGAATCTTGCCTGAGAGCAAAAAATAGAGCCAGGGATCCATGTCGCCTTCCTGGATAATCTGTTCTCCGTCTTCATACTGCCGGATTTTACTCAGGCGCAGTAATTTTCCCAAATTACGGGTCTCAAAATGCTTGAGCGCCTGGATACTCATGAGGCGTTGGATATTTTCGATGTTCTCTTTTAAATATTTTGATTCAATCATCTGGGCCTCCGGCATAGCACAATATCACGACAGTAACCTCTATTTTACGTGTCGGCGCAATAAAAAGGCAAGGGCAATTAACCGTTTTCAAGGCAATGTTTTGATAACTGGTTGTCGAAATCCACTGGGTAGCACCCGTCAAAACACGCTTTGCAAAAAGTCCGTTCCGGATTGGGGATACCGGTGGAGGTCAGCAATCCCTCCATGGTCAAATAGTGGAGAGAGTCCAGCCCCAGGTACTCGCCCAGCTCCTTAACGGACATACTGGAGGCGATGAGCTCCCCCACCGATGAGAAGTCGATACCATAATGGCAGGGATGCCGATGAGGCGGTCCGGCCACCCTCAAGTGGACCCGTTTGACCCCCAACTCGCGCAAGGTGCGGACCCGGCTCCTTGCGGTGGTGCCCCGAATAATGGAATCTTCAATAATAATAATATCTTTCCCTTTGAGCAACTCTTTGATGGGATTCAACTTCACCCGCACTCCAAAATCGCGCATGCTCTGGGTGGGTTGAATAAAGGTCCTTCCCACGTAGTGATTTCGGATCATTCCCATCTCATAAGGAATGCCCGAGGCCTCGGAGTATCCCAAGGCCGCATAGGATCCGGAATCGGGAAAGGGCATCACCAGATCGGCCGACACCGGTGCTTCTGCCGCCAGTTGGTGGCCGTGATCCTTGCGGGCCTGGTATACATTGCGCCCCATGAAGGTGCTGTCGGGCCGGGCAAAATAGATAAATTCAAAGATACAGAAGGCTTGCCGTTCGGCTTTGGGTAGATAGAGGCTGCGCGGGCCCTGCTCATCGATAATGATTATCTCGCCCGGTTCGATCTCTCGTACAAATTCGGCCTGTACCAGATCCAGGGCACAGGTTTCCGAGGCCAATACCCAAAGGCCGTTGAGTTTTCCCAGACACAACGGCCGGAAGCCGTGGGGGTCCCGAATCCCGATAACCTCACCACGGCTGGTGAGCATCACCATGGAATAGGCGCCCTGCAAACGAGTGGTCGCTTCAACCAGCGCCTTTTCAAATCCCAGCTGCTTCAGGTTTCGAACAAACAGGTGCAAAAAGACCTCACTGTCCATGGTGGACTGAAATATGGAACCGGCATCTTCCAGCTCATCTTTCAGTTTATGGGCGTTCACCAAATTGCCGTTGTGGCCCACCGCATAGGATTTTTTGTGATGGCGTACCACAAATGGCTGGGCATTGGTCAGCACGGAACTGCCGGTGGTGGAGTACCTCACATGCCCCACGGCGCTGGCGCCCTGAAGGCTTTCGAGCTCGGGGATGTCAAACACATCGGAAACCAGTCCCATGGCCTTGTAATTCTGGATCATATCGTCCTTGGCAACAGCTATCCCTGCGCTCTCCTGCCCCCGGTGCTGGAGGGCGTAAAGTCCGAAGTACGCCAATTTGGCAGCCTCTGGATGTCCGTAAACACCAAATATGCCACAGGATTCCTTGGGGTGGTCGTCACTGAAATCAATGCCGGAAGGGATGCTTGGGTCGCTCATGAAACTTTAACTCCTATTTTAATGGCCAAACTGCAATTTTAATGGCCAAACTACAATCCATATTACCCGGTACTGTGCTTTGCACTGGCCGCCGCGGGTAGAACATCATGATATTCCTGCAAGGGAGAGACGGTCATGACATTGGATTTAAGGGTCTCCACGGCTTTGCTGACCGCCAGAGCACCTGCAACGGTTGTCACATAGGGGATGGAGAACTTCAGCGCGGCACGCCGAATGACATATCCGTCATTTCTCGAATCATCCCCTGTGCCGGTATTGATCACCAGCTGGATCTGCCCATTTTTAACGGCGTCTTCCACGTGGGGACGGCCTTGCTCCAGTTTATTCACAAGATGAACCTGAACGCCCCTGTCACTTAAAAAAGCACCGGTGCCGCTTGTGGACAAAATGGTGAATCCCATGGTTTCAAATTTTCGGGCCACCGGCACCACGGCCTCTTTGTCGGTATCCATGACGCTGATAAAGACGGTTCCCTCCACCGGTAGTTTCTGCCCGGCGCCCAATTGGGCTTTGGCGTAGGCGCTGCCGAAATCAAGCCCCAGGCCCATGACTTCGCCGGTGGATTTCATCTCCGGCCCCAGCAGAGTGTCCACATCGGGAAACCGGTCAAACGGCATCACCGCCTCTTTTACGGATATATGGGGCGGAATCACTTCGCGGGTGATACCCAGCTCTTCAAGGCTCTGACCCAACATGATCTTGGTGGCCAGTTTGGCGAACGGCACCCCCGTGGCCTTGCTCACGAAAGGCACAGTGCGGGATGCCCGCGGGTTGACCTCAATAACATAAAGGCGGCCATCTTTGATGGCGTACTGCACATTCATCAAGCCGATGACATTGAGCTCCCTGGCCATGGCCTTGGTCGCCTTGGTAATTTCAGTGATCAGGTCCTCACCAATGCTGTACGGCGGCAGCACACAGGCCGAATCGCCCGAATGAACACCGGCGGCTTCGATGTGTTCCATAATGCCGGCGATGACAGTGGCTTTGCCGTCGCTGATGGCATCCACATCCACCTCAATGGCATTTTCAAGGAACTTGTCAATGAGCACCGGATTGCCGGGTGAGGCCAAGATGGCCAGGCGGGTAAAATTTTCCAATTCCGGCTGGTTGTAAACAATCTTCATGGCCCGGCCGCCCAGCACGAAGGAAGGGCGCACGATCACCGGGTATCCGATCTGCTCGGCCACCAGGCACGCTTCGGCCACCTCCACGGCGATGCCGTTGGCCGGCTGCACCAGCCCCAGTTTATTGAGCATGGATTGGAAAAGTTCACGGTCCTCGGCCTGATCGATGCTTTTAGGATCGGTGCCCAAAATGGGAACACCGGCCGTGGCCAAAGGCGTGGCTAAATTCAACGGTGTCTGTCCGCCGAATTGGACGATCACGCCATAGGGTCTCTCTTTTTCGACAATGTGCAGCACATCCTCTTTGGTCAACGGCTCAAAGTAGAGCTTGTCCGACGTGTCATAATCAGTGGATACGGTCTCCGGGTTGGAGTTGACCATAATGCTC
>JASFKE010000306.1:0-5651 GCA_050118795.1 Desulfobacteraceae bacterium
GTACAGGGTATGAGACGCTGTTGAATTTGGTGGTATGCCGGCGATTCCACAGCGGGTAGACCGGTGTCGGCTTACCTGATTCAGTATATGCCATACAACTCTTAGGGACCACCGTATATGCGCAACGGGTTCCGGTAAAACCGGCTGTTTTTGAAAAACTGCGGAATTCAATAGCCACCTCACGGGCGCCGTCCACTTCATAGATCGATCTGGGAATGTCATCGTCTCTAATGAACGCTTCGTAAGCCGCATCAAAAAGGATCAGCGCTCTGTTGGCATGGGCGTAGTCGACCCACTCCTTGAGTTGGGCCTTGGTGATGGTCGCTCCGGTGGGATTGTTGGGAAAGCACAGGTAGATGAGATCCACCGGCTCCGACGGTAGCTGGGGAACAAAGCCGTTGTCATGGGTGCAGTTCAGGTAAGTGACGCCTTTGTATCGGCCGCCATCGTATTCGCCTGTACGGCCGGCCATGACGTTGGTATCCAGGTAGACCGGATAGACGGGGTCTGGAATGGCGACACGAATATCCGAAGCAAAGATCTCTTGCAAATTCCCGGTGTCGCATTTGGCGCCGTCACTGACGAATATCTCATCTTCTGCCACCTGGGCGCCACGATCTTGAAAATCGTGACGGGCGATTTTTTGCCGCAAAAAATCATAGCCTTGTTCCGGACCGTAGCCCCTGAATGTAGTGTCTTGCGCCATTTCATCCACGGCTGCATGAAGTGCGGCCACACAAGCCGGCGGCAGGGCGCGGGTAACATCACCGATGCCCAGGCGAATGATCTCTTGATCGGGATTTTCAGATTGATAGGCTGCCACTTTTTTCGCAATATCGGAAAACAAGTAGCTGGTTTGAAGTTTAAGATAGTGTTCATTAATTTTGATCATAATTTCCCCTGTTTTTTAAGTTAGATCAAGATCATCGATTGGAATCCGGGCCGTCTCCTTTGCGGTGGACAAAACAACCGAAGTGCGGGTATCACTGACGCCTTGGATGGGTCGAATCTGTTCTCTGACCAATAGATCCAATTCAGTGGGACCTGCGACCCTCACTTTCAATAAGTAACCGTCCGGGCCCGTAACAAAATGGACCTCCTGGACCTCGTCGATGGCGGCCAGCTTTTCGGCAACGCGATTTTCCCTTGCGGTTGCATCCATGGCAATATGAATGAAGCCGACAAAGCTGCGCCGGAATCGGTGCGGATTGAGGCGAACTTCGTAACCGTCGATAAATCCTTGTTTTTCCAGCTTCCGGATGCGCTCCAGTACAGCTGACGGGGCCATTCCAACCTCGCGGGCAACCTCAACGTTGGGGATGCGCGCTTTGTTCTGTAAAATCTTCAGAATTTTTAAGCTTATTTCGTCAATCATTCGTTTTTTTATCCATTTATCAGAAATATATGCTTGTGGTTATTCAGTGTCAAGAAGATTATGCGATAAGTCACATAATATTTGGAACCTTTGATGCCATTGACACCATCTTTTTTGTTTATGCGGCTATGGGGCACACATATGACCAGCCACCATGAAATCACTTGGATTGTCAAGGCAGGGCCGTTCCGGGGGGCATTACAGGGCAACGGCCGACTGTTGCAGCGACAGGGTTTAACATATATGCCGCCATGAAAGTTGCGGTGCGGGTGTTGACATATTAAGCCCTTGATAATATATGAAACTTTCTGACTTCACAGCCGGTATGGGAACATTTCCCCCCCCCTTTTTCCAGAGGGTGCACCTTGGCGGGCCAAAATGTTCTATCTCAATCCTCTTTTGTAGCCTCCGGATGGTGCTCCGGTGTAAATATCGATGAGATCCGCCTTTATATGGACGACCGACATGACAATGGGGGGCGTATAGATCGTGATATGGATCAGATAAAAAGCCAGCACAGATGGGCCAATCAACAACAGGAGTTGGAGCGGTTGGTGAGAGAACGCACCCGCGAACTTGCCAAAACCAACAAACAATTGCGTGAGCAGATTGAACAGCGTGCCCGGGCCACTGAAAAATTACGCGCTTACAGCAAGCGGCTTGAAGAGATGAACACGGCTATGCGGGTTCTTCTGGATAAACACAGCGAAGATCGCCGGCGTTCTGAAGAACTCATTCGCCTCAATATAAAGGAGCTTCTCGATCCTTATTTGGAACGGTTGGGAAACAGTGAACTGCGAAGCCATCAAAGACAATTGGTTGACGTCATTCGTGAGAATCTTGAAGAGGTCATCGGGTCCACCGCCTCGGCATTTTCGAGCAAATTTTTTATGTTTTCGCCCAATGAGCTTCAAGTCGTGAATTTAATCCGTACCGGCAAGACCACCAAAGAGATGGCTCTGTTGTTGAACTTGTCCACGAGAACCATTGAAGCGTACCGAACCAGTATTCGGAAAAAACTAAATTTAAAGCATAAAAAGATCAATTTGCGAACATACCTCTCTTCATTGTGATCTTTACCCCATAGTTGGATAAAAAAGATGGCAACAAGGCTAAAACCACTTGTCGACCTTTTGCAACGATGGGGTTTATTTGATTGGGCCGGTCAGATTCTTTGGTTGCATGATGTTGACACGAAACAGGCTTTTTGCAAAGATCAATTTTCGTGATTATTAGATAAATACAGATCCAATCGATATGATAGTCGGCAGCTTGATGATAGTCGGCAGCTTGGGCGATATATAGGCTTTAAGATAATTAAAGCGGCATCCCCCATTTGTAGGAGAGAACCATGTTTTCCTCCACCTCATTCAAACAAAGACTCCTGTTGAGAGTCGGTGTCGTGGGCAAAGGCAGTCGCTGTTTGTCTATCCTACGGATGCTCAATTCCATCAAGCCGCGGGGTTTACATCTAAAAATCATGGGCATTGTACCGGTCAGCCGCTCCATTGCTATCAACAAATACGCCGGTGAGATGGGCGTGGCGATCTATAACGACTGTAAAGAGTTGCTTGCCAAGGAGACCCTGGACCTCATTCTTGACCTGACCGATGATTCTAGAATTTTAGCGCAGATACAGCAATACAAACCGGAATCCGTTGGGATCTTGGACCACCAGGCTTCCATGCTCTTTTTTGACATTGCCCACCAATACGAACAGGTGGAGGAGCAGGAGTCGGAAATCAGCATTGCCACCTCTTTTGCTTCAACCCTGCTCGAGGCCTCTCCGGATGGGGTCATCGTGATCGACCGCAACTTCCGAATTGTCAATTGTAACGACTCCCAATTGATCACCGGTGGCAAAGGACGTGAATCCGTGTTGGGAAAACATTGTTTTGATGTGATCCACGGCTCCCTGAACCCCTGCACCGGGCCCGATCGGATTTGTCCGGTTCAGGAGACCCTCAAAACCGGCCGGCCGGCCAGAGCCGTCCATGAATTTACCAACAAAGAGGGCGAGGTGCGGGTACATCAGTCGATCTCCTACCCGTTGTTTAATGTGTTGGGGGAGATTGTTCAAATGGTTGAGATCGTCCGTGACATTACTAATGACTTAAGCGAGCGTATCGAGCAGCGCACACGGGCCATTCGAGATGACCTGGCCCGCGTAGCCCAGGAGGATCGATTGGCATCCATCGGGCGACTGGTCGCATCGGTGTGTCATGAAATCAACAATCCCATTTCCAGTATCGTGACCTTCAACAAGCTGATACTGTCCTACATCCAAGAAGATGCGTTACCCCCCGATGGGCTCAAATCCTTCGTCCATTACTTGGAACTGTGCATAAAAGAGGCCTTGCGGTGTGGGGAGATCGTAAAAAATTTGCTGACCTTTGCCGGTCATAAAAGTTTGAAAGCCGCCAATTTCGACCTGGTGGAGATGGCCAAAACCATTGTCTTATTAGCATCCCATCAACTCAAGATGGCGGACATCGATTGGGAGGTCCACTTCCCGGAGCCGCCCTTTACGGCGTGGGGAGACTATGCGCTCATTCAGCAATGTTTGATGAATCTCGTTTTTAATGCCATGGACTCCATGCCCAACGGTGGAAAGATGACGTTGACCGGCGGCCGCGATGCCGGCGAGGATAAAGTGTGGATATCTCTGGCGGACACGGGACATGGCATCGACGAACAGCACCTGCCGAAAATCTTCGAACCCTTCTATTCCACCAAAGCAGACGGCAAGGGGGTCGGATTGGGGTTGTCCATGGTGTACGGCATCATTCGAGAGCATAACGGTCATATTGAAGTGGAGAGCGAGCCCGGCATGGGGACTGTTTTTAAGATAACACTTCCCTGCAAACCGATACCTATTGAAGAAATAGAGGGGGATGCCCATGGCACGAGCAATGCGAGTGCTGGTCATTGATGATGAGGATACTATCTGCCAGGCCCTTTCTGCCTGGTTGAGCAAGGAGGGCTACCATGTGGAGACAGCTTCGTCCGGTCAGCAAGCCTTGGCCTATCTTGCACAGGAGCTCTTCGACCTGTATCTTTTAGATATAAAAATGCCCGGGATGGATGGAATTGAAGTCCTGGCGAAAATAAAGGAGGTTCAAAACGACGCCACCGTGATTATGATCACGGCACATGGGTCCATACAGACTGCTGTCGAGGCCATGAAGCGTGGGGCTGTGGAGTATTTGTGCAAACCCTTTGATCCGGAAGAGTTGTCACTTCTTCTGGAGCGTGTGGCGGCCAATAAGGCATTGCGTGAAGAAAACAGGGCTTTACGCGAACAGCTGTATGAACAACAGGAAACCATCCTCGACGGTTTTATCGCCCAGTCCAGCGCCATGCATGAGATCCTGGCTGTAATCGAGGATGTGGCCCCGACCTCCTCACCGATATTGATTCAAGGAGAGACCGGCGTTGGCAAGGATATGATTTCCCGCGCGATTCATATGCGCAGTGAACAGTCCTGTGGCCCGTTTGTCACCATTAATTGTGGCGCTCAGTCTGAAACGCTGCTTGAGAGCGAATTGTTCGGGCATGAAAAAGGCGCTTTTACCGGGGCCGTCAAAGCACGCCGCGGCAGGTTGGAGATGGCCAACAACGGAACCCTTTTTCTGGATGAAATTGGAGAGATATCTCCCAAAATGCAGGTGAGCCTGCTGCGGGTTCTGGAAGACAAAAAGCTTCAGCGGGTTGGCGGAAATCAATTTATCGAGACCCAGTTTCGACTCATTTGCGCCACCCACCGGGATTTGAAGCAATTGATAAAAGAGGGCCGGTTCAGAGAGGATTTTTACTACCGAATCAATGTTTTTTCCCTCGAAATACCGCCATTGCGCGACAGGATAGAAGATATCCCGGTGCTGGCAGATTACTTCATCGGTTGCTTCGCAGCTGAAACGGGCAAGCCCGTCGAGGGGCTCACCCAGACAGCGATGCAAATTTTGTGCGCTTACCAATGGCCGGGCAATGTAAGAGAATTACGAAACGTCATTGAGCGTGTCGTGGTGATCGCCCGCGGCCGAATGGTCGGTGCCGAAGAACTACGGTTCTTGCAGGATCGCGGTGATGAATGCAAGCTGGGAACATTGACGCTTAAGGAGATGGAGATACGCCACATTCAGGCCACCCTGGAAGCGTGCGAAGGGAATATCACCCATGCTGCCAAACAACTGGGTATCGATCGCGTCACCCTTTCGAGAAAGATGAAGCGTTATGATATGAGCCGCATCTAAGGGCAATTAGGGCTCGAGCAGAA
>JASFKE010000307.1:0-5645 GCA_050118795.1 Desulfobacteraceae bacterium
TGCCTTCACCCGCATCCCGGAAGCTGATTTCGCGTAAGCGTCCGATTTCGCGCATGATGGCCGGAGACCGCTCTGCTGTGGTGATATAGACCCGGAACGCTTTTTGGTTCACCAACCGGTTGTTCTCAGGTAAGGAGGCAACCTCCCGAGCTAACCGGACTTGGGATATTGGTGCGATAATGGGTTTTTGCTTACATTTTTTGGGTGTGCTGGGCAGCGGTATGAAAGACCTTTTGGTCTTTTTATCCCTGCGATGTTTCAGCAGATCTGTGCTCAAGCGCAGGTATGCCACTACCTGTTGAGGGGTATTGAAATCCGTCAATTTTCGCCATGGAATCGATTTTCCGATGGTCAATTGAATGGTGGCGCCGCGTTTGTTGGTCATTTCACGGAGCAGCATCATCGTTCTCAATCGCGGGTGGATCATCCCCATAATGTTAAACCAGGCAGTGTTGCGGCCGTGAATGTGGACCGGAAGGACTTTGGCCTTGGCTTTCAGAACGATTTTGGCAATGTGGGGGCTCCATGGAGGATCGATGATGCCGGTTGCTTTAAGATTGAAGTGGGAAACTTCGCCGGCCGGAAAGGCCAACAGCGCCCCGCCACCACAGACCCAGTCCAGGGCCTTCTTCAATGCTCTGGCGTTGGTGATGGCCGCTTTTTTGGGATTAACCGGGTCCACTGCAATAATGCTGGGGCGCAGGGCAGGAATTTGGGTTAAAAGATAGTTCCCTAAAATGCGCACATCAGGTCTGACGTTCAGCAGTAGTTCAGCCAGGATGATGCCCTCGATACCCCCGAAAGGGTGATTGGCCACCATAACCAGGGGGCCATTGGCGGGGATATTGGATAGCTCTTGGTCTGTACCGTTATAATCGACGCCCAATGCGTCGAGGCTTGCGCGGCAAAAATTGTTGAGATCCGTGTTTGTGGGAATCGATCTGTGAATGGCGTTTATTTTATCAATGGCCAGCAGTCGTTCAATGGCCGCAAAAGTGCCCCTGAAGTATTTTAAAGGTAAGTTGGGCGGAACTGCAGATCGAAGATCAATCAGTTTCTGGTTTTGAACACGTCGTGATGCGGGCTTTAGTTCAGTATCTTTCTTCCCCATAGCGCCAATCTCCTGAATTGTTGAACCATATCTGTCTTTCAGCGCGCTAAGGCAGCATCTGTTTTTTAATGACGATATGTTAAAACCCAATGAGTCTTTGTTGAGGATTGTATTCGGAAGGGATCTTAGGGCGTTATTTCTTACCTTCGCCCTTGGAAGATGGTACTAAGTCGATAATTGTAATTTCCGGAGGCGCCAGCACCCGGATGGGCGGCCCCCATGTGCCGGTTCCGCGGCTGACATAGATGTGGCGTTCAGGCGCCACCTGGTGGAGGCCATGCCCCAAAGGATAGCTCAATCGAACCATCCATTGGAAAGGCAGTATCTGCCCTTTATGTGTATGACCGGATAGTTGGAGGTCGAACTTTTGCCGGGTCCCCGTATTAATTTCAGGGCGGTGTTTGAGCAGCAGTGAAAATTTATCATCCGGCACCCGGGTCAGCAGTTCGGTTTCGCCGGGGCTCTTTTCAGAGTTTCCCGCGGCGGGATCGTCCACCCCGGTGATGACGATGGCATCCGAAATGGTAATGGATTTGTTGTGAAGGGGGGTGAAGCCGGCTTTTTGAATAAAGTCCGAGGTCTGCTTCAGGCCGGCATAGTACTCATGATTTCCGGTGACCGCATATTTCCCCAGCCTGGTCTTGATCCCGTGCAGCGCGGAGATCGTCTCTTCGGGATTGAGAAGGTGCCCATCGATCAAATCACCTGTGGAGACCAAAATATCCGGCTGAGCCTGCTCGATGATTTCAATGACAGGATCGAGCCGCCCAGGATAGAACATGGGGCCGATGTGGAGATCGGAGATCTGTACAATGCGAATGCGGCCGGTTTTGTCCGATATTTTACTGCTGGTAATGGTGATTTTTTCCGTTTTGATGTGGTAGGCTTCATAAGCGCCGTATACCATTACCGCGCAGGAGATCAATGTGATCAGGACAACGGACTGCTGTTTGGACAACATAAGCGATGTCCAATCGGTGTCTATCAGGTGCTGGCCGGCGCCAACCAGGAGATGGTATCCATCCACCGGCAGCGCAAGGCATACAAAGATCAAGACAAATCCCATCCAGGTGAAACCGATCCAGCCCAATATGGCGGCCCCAACCCATTGGCCCTGGGCCTCCAACAGACGAGCGTTGATGGGGGCCAGCAATAGGAATGTAAATATTGCAAACAGCAGGAAATATTGTACGCCGTGCAGGTAAAAAGCACGTCTGGCTTTTATCAGGAGATACAGATGCGCGGATCCGTAAACAGACAAATACAACGATAGAAAAATAACCAAACGGCTCATGGATAGGATGACCTTTTGCAATTTTTGGGTTTATGCCGGAGCACCGAACTCATTCCGGGTAAACTCACGTAAAACTGTGGTGGCATAAGCACCGGCAGGCAGGGTGAAGGTAAACTCCAGGCCTTGTGGTACTTTTACAATGGCCAGATCATCCGGATATAGAGTGCCGATCCTTCTGGAGCCCGGCGCCCGCAACGGTTTGAAAACCCCGGGAGTCAAGTCAAGATGATTTAGCAGCTCCTTTTCGTACTTTTCGGCCTGGTGGCCGGCCGATCTCATTTTGTGGCCGTAGATGGGGCCGGTATACACAATTTTGCGCTCCCTGAAGCGCTGTAATGCCTCTGGGAGATCTTCCACGACAAACATACCCCCGGTGTCGGTTTTTTTTACCAGATCCCCCAAAATAAGTGTGTCGAATGTTTCTCGTTCAATGCGCTCTTTGAGCCAAAGGTTGAACAAAGCGCTTTGCAGCGCAGATACCAAGAACCCCTCTTTTTTACCGCGCGATTTACCACGTCTGAGAACTCCCATGGATCGGTCAATATTGCGCAACGCGATGCCGAAGCGCTGCTCGCCATAAAAATTGGGAAGGCCGGTTTTGCGCAGCTCCCGGACGATGGTTTCGGCGCCACTCATTGCATGGGGCAGCACTTGGGAGAGGATAATGCGAAACCGGTTGGCGGCCACATGACCTGTTTTCAGCTTGTTGCCATGGCGTTTCATATCAAGAATGTCAAAGGGCAGCTCTTTGAGTGCGGACTCGACCTCTTTCAACGGCATCTCCAGGGGCAGTCGCAGAGAAAAGGTCTGGGTGGTTACGGCGGTTTTGTCCTTGCGGCCGCCCCAGCCGATATCCGTCCCTTTGAGTCTGAAGGGGGCAGCCAATGCACGGCCGACATCCGCCGTATTCCATCCTTGGCGGCGCAGTGATATGAATAGATGTTCACCTTCGCCGCTGGGAGCATAGGGTAGGATCTCCTCCACTTGAAAGTGCTCCGGCAGGGCCTTGATGGTTCCACCGATGCCGGGCAGATCGCCTGCGATATAAGGCAGCCGGGTCATGGTCTCTTTAAGGTGTTGTGCAAATTCCGGTTTCATCATTCAGTTTCAGTGAAGTTCACAATGCTCGCAAAGTCAACTCCCTATTTTTTTATTGGTAATGGCAAGTAGATATTGCGATGCGAAAGCATGGCGACGGGCGGTCCGCCCGCCGCCGGGTCGATGTTTCGGGTGCTGTGCTATGACTTGGGTTCGTCTAAAGCGTTTATCTGCCGTTCAACGGATTTGAGTTCAGCTTTGAGATGCTCCTGGTAGTGCTTGAGGCGCAAAACCGAGTGATCTTTGCCCATACAGCCACAGCCGCAAACGGCGGGGGTGAAGGCGGCCCATTGGGTGGCTTTGAAGGCGTCCTGAGCACGATGGTGGGGATTTGTGCAACACATAATGAAACCTCCTTTGTTTTAGTTATTAATTATATTAGCATATGCTTATATTTAGGCCGAAAAATCAGCCCTATCCGGACAATACGTTATCACCCATGGTTTGTCCCACCAATAACCGGAACCTTTCAATGCCTTCCGGATCGATGGAGTAGTGCATAAACGTTCCCCGGCGCTCTTTTTTGACCAGGCCGACCTGGCGCAGTACCCGCAAGTGCTGGGACACGGCGGATTGGGTGACGTTCAATTTGTTGGCCAAGGCGCCTACGCACAGGAAAGTCCGGCCGTCGCAATCACCCCCGCAAAAAACGATGGTCTGGTCTAAAAGCAACTTGACCAGTCGCAGGCGGGTGGTGTCGGCCAGAGCCTTAAACAGCTCTGCAAGTGTGGTTAGATTTCTCATTGTATTAGTATCTGCTAATATACTTACAGATCAACCTGATGTCAAGAATTAATGATCGCTCCATTGGCCCTTAAGATGGGCGGGACGATTGGGTATGGTCTTTTAATGTGCAGGAGTTACGATATAATTCTATCGCAGCCCGCGAATAAAATCGCCCACCGCCCCTACGCCCTGTTCTTCCACAATGCGGATGGTCTGGGTGCCGATGACGGCGATGTCGACTTTACCGGTGAGAAACTCGACGTCGGCCCTGTCTTTAACGCCGAATCCCAAGGCTAACGGCATATCCGTTGCCCTGCGGCAGCGGGCAATATAAGCATCCAACGTTTGTGAAAATTGGGTCTGCTGACCGGTCACCCCTTTGCGGGCCACGCAATATACAAAGCCTTGGGCATGGCCGGCCAGCATCTTCATACGCGCGTCACTGGTGGTGGGGGCGTAGATGAAGATGGGGGCCAGATCGAGGTCGCCCATTGATTTCAGGTAGCGCTGCCCCTCTTCCGGAGGCAGATCGGGTACGATGGCACCGCGCAGGCCCTTGTCCGCCGTGATCTGGGCAAACCGTGAAACACCATATTTGTACAAAATATTGTAGTAGGTCATAAAAAGAAAAGGGATATCGAATTGCCGGGCCACCCGGCCTCCAAAATCGATACAGGCCTTTACCGTGGTGCCTGCGGCCAGGGCTTGCTGGTTGGCTTTAAGAATGACGGGGCCGTCGGCGATGGGTTCTGAAAATGGAATTTGAAGCTCCATCAAATCCACGCCGGCCTCCACCATGGTTCTGACAATGTCAAAGGAGGCCTCCATTGACGGATAACCGATGACGATGTGGGTCATCAGGAGAATATCTTTCTTTTCGCTCTGTTCCCTGAGATATTTTTCTAACATGGGAGAATCCTTCGCTGAATAATTTACACTTAATTCCTATGTGGGCGATATTCCAATGATTGGCCACCCATCCCGGGTTTGTGGTGTTTTTTGGGCCGAAAGCGCCCATTATCGATATTGTTCCGCCTTGTGTTTGATAAACTCCTGCCAGGCCGGATCGTTGAAAGCATCGGCCACCGTAAATATATCCTTGTCGCCGCGTCCTGACTGGTTGATGATGATCGCCTCTTCAGGGGACATTTTGGGAGCCTCTTTAAAGGCCTGGGCAAAAGCGTGGGCCGATTCCAGGGCCGGTATGAGCCCCTCTTTGCGCATGGTCAGTTCCAGGGCCGCCACCACCTCCGGGTCGGTGGCCGCCTCGAAGCGGGCTTTTCCGGTCTCGTGAAAGTGGGACAGGATGGGCGAGACGCCCACATAATCGAGCCCGGCGGCGATGGAGTGGGTCTCTCGCATCTGACCGTCGCCATCTTGGAGAAAATAGGTTTTGTAGCCTTGGGCCACGCCCAC
>JASFKE010000308.1:0-5630 GCA_050118795.1 Desulfobacteraceae bacterium
GTTAATCATCAGTGATGGGGGAGCCGTGACCGGCGTCGTGGCCGGAAATGATAAAGGCGAGACATTTTCCATACCAGCTGACGCAGTCATCATTGCCACGGGCGGGTTTGTCAGCAACAAAGAGATGTTGAAAAGATATGTGCCTGATGTCAGTACGCCTGGCATGGAAAAACTCATGTACCGCGGGCCGGCTGTCGATGGCAGAATGGGCGACGGGATCAACATGGCATTAACTGCAAATGCCGCCCTTGCCGGAATGCAGGCGATTGCTGGAAACAGCCCCTACCTTGACCACCAGCCGGCCATACGACAGTTTCGAGGGCCTGACCATTTGCAGCAGGCACGTTGTGCATTGGCCCAGCCGTTTCTGTGGGTCAACAAGCATGGTGAGCGTTTTTACAATGAATCGTTAGGCTCGATTTTCAGCGATGTCTACAACGCAATGACCGCCAACACAGGTTTGATGTGGTCTATTTTTGACGATCGCATGAGAAGATCTATGGTCGACAACGGTCCGCTTACACCATTCAATGCCGTTGTCGTTCCAGGGCAAAAAATGACGGCCCTTGATAAAGGGATTCAAAAAGGAGTTGAATCAGGCTTCGCCTTCAAAGCCGATACACTTGCAGCGTTGGCAAATCAAATAGAGATTAAATACGAAAAGCTGCGTGAAACAATCGATAAAATCAATCGCTATGCCGACCAGAAAAAGGATCCTGATTTTAGCAGAAAGCCGGAGCATCTAATCAGGTTTGATACCCAAAATGGTCCATACTTTGCGCTTAAAGGGCTTCGTACCTTTTTTCTGACATTGGGCGGCGTCAAGATCAACAATAATATGCAGGCCCTTGATGAAAAAGAGGAAGTGATTCCGGGTTTATATGTGACCGGTCAGGACATGGGCGGTCTTTATGACACGACATATGATCTTGTCGCGGAGGGTTCGGCAAGCAGTTTTGCACTCAGTTCCGGTCGTATAGCCGTTAAAAGTATTGTTCAAGCACAATGTTTACCCTGTCGTTGCAAAAGCCTTTAGGGCTTCAGATCCGGCGTCGCCAAGGGTTCGCAGTAGCTTACCACGGCTTCACATTAGGCGCCTTGACTCTGAAGCCCTAAAATCCTTTGCCTGTGGGATTTATGGATATTGATCAGCGTCAGTCATAGTGCCCGTCATATATAGCGGTGATTGCTTTTCATCACTTATCCTTTGTATCAGAGCAGCCTGTATCTGTGAAACCTGCTGCTCAGTGTAGTTTTCTCCACTATTAAGCTCAACTACAAGGGCAAAGTGCATTGATTGCGCTGTTTCGCCATCATCAAGATCATCCCATACGATCAATCTATATCCTGATCCTGAAATCTGACCCGGATCACTGGTAACAATTATTTCATTTGCTTCGTTTGCAGGCGCATCAGTTAGCGCAAGATCACAGTTGCGTGTTAAAGACTCGGTTACAACCAGTGTTCTTCCTATATCAAAATGACGTGGAATATACAGTTCTGTCGGTGCATCCGAGTTCCTGCCCTTCCAAACGAGCAGCATGAATTTATTGGCGCCAAAGTAATCATCACCATTTACCTTTACTGTTACCCAATCCAGTAGACTGCCCCATGCATCGTGAGATAGGCAGTTATAATAATAACTCATCGCATGGCCCTGTATTCTCCGTGGATAACCCCTCTCAATTACAAGGTAATCCATATTATATTGGGCACCCCAATCTTTAATTACACTGAAATTTTCATCATTCCATGCATCTTTTTCCGTAAGGAGTTTATCGGGATTGCCATTCATATATTCATTGTGATTGTCATAATAGATATCCCAATGCCACTGAGTTCCACTGATCAGCGGTGCATAGAGATTCATGTATCTATCTTTCGTCTTGTTCCAGTCACTTGCTTCCATACCCTGATAAAGAGCCTTAATCATCCGTACAGTATCTTTAGCACCTTCGCCATCAAGCCACATGCCGTATTCAGACATAAAGGTGGGTGTTTCCAGGTATCGACCCTCTTGCCGAACCGTATCCATGTCTCGAAGATAGGTTCCGTTATCGATACCGGTAAGATCCGTACTCATCCGTCCTGCATCGTAAAAATGTGAATTAAAAACAAAACCATCTCCAGGAGGTGAATCAAGGTGATGCCCTCCTGTGGCAGGGGCCAAAACACCTGCAGTTGTATTCCAATACACAAGCGGTTCCGCATAAACCCATTTATCACCCCAACCGTTTTCATTAAGGACTGTTCGTACTCTTTGAAAAAATGGCCACAATTTCTGATTGTCCCACTCCTTGGCGGTGAGTCCTTCCATTCCGCCGTCAACAGGTTCATTAAAGGGGTCCAAACCCAAAATAAAATCAAACTCCTCATCTGTCATATTGGCCCTTAAATAGGCTGCCATTTCTCCTATCTGCCAAATATATTCATCCTGCATATTCCTGTTTTCATCGCCACATTGGAACGATGCATTATTCCAAAAATTTCTGAACGCCATGCGCACAGCTTCATCTGTCAGATTATGCTGAGACCAGGAAGCACAAACTAATCCGCAATATTCATCCGGATAATCAACCATTACCCACTCTGGTGCACCATTGCCTGTATGCCATGAGTCTTGATTGAAAAGATGCCGTGAAAAAAGGTCTTGATGGTAATCGACTAAAATATATATCTTACGCTCAATTGCCTTTCTCATCTGGGCAATCACCTGATCAAGATAGGCATAATCTATTACATCAGGTTCCGGATGCACTCCTTCCCAGTGAATCAAAAAACGAACCACATTGGACCCGGTTTTTTGTCCCAGCAGGTTGAAGGAGAGCTCTGCATCATCAGTATTTCTAAATGGTTTGAATCCTTTTTCAACATGTTTTGCTGCGCCGGAGACATTCCATCCGCGGAAATACGCCTCTCTGCCTAAAAGATCTACGAAGATCTTGTCAATTGACCCGTCAGATGCAGTTTTTTGACTGATCGCAATTTTTCGCGCCTCTGCGCTTGTTGCATAATCGAGTGTGTGATCAATTGCTGTTGCTTCGCTGTGGCTTAGAGCAATATCTGCACAAACACAAATCACAACGAGAGTGCACCATCGTAACAGTTCAAATTTGAAACAAAATTTCATGGAACCTCCGTCAAACAGGTTTATATTGATCTACAGGCTTTAAGATAATCAATTTGGGCTGCGTTATCGGTTGTCGCGGTATGACAAGACAGCTTCTGCTTATAGCCTTGCCAAATTAATTATCTCAAAGCCTGTATCTTTCAGTAAACTGCTCAAAAAAACAGCAATGAGCATATACCGAACGTATTTTCTATTTTTCTATGAAACGGTATACTATTTTAATTGGATATGGAAATTTATTTTTGTACTCACCAGTATACAAGCATTATGCTTGTATGTCAAACAAGTCCATCGCCTTATAGTGACCGATTTTCTGCCGATATTGAAAGAAGCGGTTGAACTGGTGTCAGCCTCTATGGTAGTAGAAGCCGCAAGGACGCCATTGGCACAGGCGGCGGCCGATCAACTGGGCCGGGTTTAAGCCCTATGGGCGCCTGGAAGGGGCTTTGCGCCGTCGTCCAAATTGTCTGAGCAATACTTAATTTTAAATAGTATAATCGATTATCGAGCCATCGCCCTCCGGGCAGTTTCCGATGACAGATGACAGGTAGCTCATGAATTCAAATGAAATAGAAAAAGCTGATCATAAATTAATTGATGAATTGCCGCAATATAGGTCAAAATCGAGCCAAAGGCAGAAGGCCTGCGCGCAGAGACCAATCAAAAAAGATATCCACCTCCCCTTGGTGCAGATCATAGCCCCGATCCTTATTGCCGTGACGGGCGTTGTGGTCATCTTTCTCATACCGGATAAATTACCCCCCGATTATCAGCCCAAAGAGGCGCAGGTTAACATGGCACAGCCCCCGCAACCCCAAGCTGCTTTCCGCGTTGCCCCTTCAGTGGTGGCGGGTGATAAAGTTTCCCATTTATCGGAATCGGAGGCAACCCGGCGTCTCGAGCCCCTGAAAAATAGACCGTCGGAAAAGAGGTCCAACGCTCACGCTGATAAATTAAGACCCGAAACCGAAAATACTTCCCAAAATCGCTGGGTTGCGGAATCCGGGCCCCAGATCGCGGACGAAAAACAGATTACGGTGGTATCCACTGTAGCGTGCGAAGCTGTACATGATCGTCAACCCATGGTTGAAAGAGCTGTGTTTTCGACGGTAGACAGTCCGCGGGTCTATGTCTGGATGGAGGTTCAATCCAAATCGCAACCGTTTGTCCTCAAGCATAATTACTACCTGAACGGTAAAAAATACACCGAGGTGCCTCTGCAGATCAAGCACCCGCGAATGCGGACCTGGAGTTATGTGACAATAGACAAAACCGATTGCATAGGCAATTGGCGGGTTGAAATCGTTCATAATGACAGCATCTTGAAGACGGTCGAGTTTCAGGTCAGCGACGACGCTCAATAAACCACATCGTTACATATATCAGCGTTAGACGATCATCAATTGTTCATTTGTCCTCACCGGTGCGTATCAATGCCCTTACCAGCTCAGTATAGTCCTCGGAGCGGAGCTGGGCCATCTTTTCAGCCGCTGCCCGGACCTGCGGTCTGCAGCGCCGGGTCTAACGAATCGGATCGAGGTGTTGGTCTATGGTGTCAGCCATGGTGGTTCATGATCCAATATAAATCGTCAATATTTTATCGGACCAAAGCGTTTTGGTGCAGGCCGTAACGATACTTGACCACAGGGCAAGAGCTGCACCTGCTAAAGAGCCTCGACAAGGTTTTGGGAAATAGCGTAGCAGACGCTATCGTTGCCCAGGCAACAAATCAAGCTTTATAGGGGTAAGCTTGACGGATGATGCATTCAGTGATATCCGGCTTGTAATATGTTGTACGATTCAGTACTTGTCACGCTGTTGGGTCACTTATTCCATGACATATCCGTACTTGAATGCAAACATAACCAATGGGGAAACAGGATCATGCCAGCTAAAATCATCGGAATCATTTTCGGCCTGTTGGCAGTGGGAGTCTTTGCTTGGAAATTCAAAGAAACCCCGTTATGCCGGCCATGAGCCATGTTACCGTTGGGCTTCGGCGTCGGGTACGCCGTTTATTGGCTGCTCAGTTAAAATATCTGGTGCGTATGCCGCACCGCTTGATAAAATAAAAAATGGCCTCATCTTCGGTCTCGAAAACGTACCAATCCCGCCTAACCGGCAGTCCGCCTTTGATCCGAATCCGCTCAATCTCCTTTTTTCCTCGGTATTCAAACAAGTCATGATAGTCGGGGTAGAGTTCGTACTTTTTCATTGAAAAAAACCTCTTTTGCTATGAGTGTCCAAAATTAGTCTGAGCTGAAGATTACCACTGTGTTGTGACAGATCCGATCAGAGTTATTACCCTAACATAACCCAATCGTCACAAAAGCCTTTAGGGCGTCAGAGTCAAGGCGGCAAGGGTGCAGCAAGTCTGGAGTGCGTCGCATTGGCTGTGCTTCTGTTAAGAGCGTGTCAGCAAGACAGCCCTGATGCCAGTGTGGTCCTGTCATATCAAAGCTACAGCTGCTCTGCCCGTAATGCTTTTTTAAAGATCGCT
>JASFKE010000309.1:0-5630 GCA_050118795.1 Desulfobacteraceae bacterium
GCGATGTGGTGCGTGAGGATCGGACAAGCTGATCTGAAAGTGCTTCCATGCGCTGAAACCAATTGAAGTAAGGACTACGGTGATTCGCAGATTCTTTGGCGATAACGCGGTTCGTAGTCCAGGCCTCGGTATTGATAATCCCGGGTTCGATAATGGAAAGGCGTATACCGAAGGGCAGCAGCTCCTGGGCGATAGATTCAGTAAAGCCTTCTTGGGAAAATTTACTCGCGCAATATGCACTGAGTCCAAATGAACCGATTTTGCCAGCCACCGATGTAATCATTATAATGCGTCCGCAAGATACCTCGCGCATATAGGGCAGCACAGCACGGGTTATCGCCATGGTGCCGAAAACATTTGTCTTGAAGAGTCGACGGATCTCTTTGTCCTGAAGATCTTCAAAGCAACCGCGCAGCCGAGTCCCGGCATTATTAACCAAAGCAAATATTTCTCCGCACTCATCAATGATATGTCCAATCGCCGCATCTATGCTGTTTTTATTCGTGATATCAAGCTGTAAAAATCGAAGCGTTACGTCTGCTGCCAGTGCACGATCTTCGACTGTCTGGCGGTCAGCCCTTGACAGCGATGTCGCATAGACTCGAAATCCAATTTTGGCAAGATGCAATGCCGTCGCCAACCCCAAACCGGTGGATGCCCCGGTGATCAGTACATTTTGATTCATCGTAGGTCACTATCCATTAGCAAATATAATACTTTTAATGATTTCGAAAAAAGTCGTTCAATTGTTCAATCACCAGCTCAGGTTGTTCCAATGGCCCGTAGTGATTTCCATCTGGAAGTAAAGCTGTCCGGCAACTGGAAACATGATCGCGAAGGTATTCATATGTGACCAGAAAATGAGATTTGTCGCCATAGAGCGCTAGGGTTGGACGTTTGATCCCCTTTATTTTTTCAAGCGTCATTCCGGCAATCTTTTGATAGTCTTCAACGATGCTGGTTTTATCCAGCATGTTTGTGATGTTGCTTTTCCGTCGGACAGCACCTTTGAACGGACCGAATAAAATTGGAAGATCCACTGTTTTTCGCAGCATGTATTCGATATCATGCCATTTCTCACGCTGGACAGGGATGCCGAACTCCTTTAACCGGCTGGCCCAATAAGCCCACCCCTGCCAGTTTTTACTTTTGCGGAATTCAATCAATGCTGCGATATTGGGTTCGATGACGATCAACTTATCTACCCTCTGGGGATACAATAGGGTGAAATGCATGGCGATGTCGGCTCCCCAGCTGTGTCCCATCAGGTGGACCCGATTCAATTGGAGTTTATCCAGCAGCCCTTTCAGATCTTCAGCCATGTCTTTGGTCGTATAGCCAGTCGGTGGGACATCACTTCGTCCGTGACCCCGTAAATCGTAGGCGGTAAAGCGATATTCATGTTTTAGCTTTCCAATCACATTTAAAAACCATACGGCAAGGTTGCCGCCCAACCCATGAAGTAGAACGACGTCCCGGCCTTTGCCGCTTTGAATATAGTGAAGGTTTGTTCCGTTCGCTTTGACTTTCATCATAATCGGGACCCTCCTATAGGCTTCAAGAGAATTAATTTGGACTGCGCTATCGGTCGTCCAGGTATTACAATACAGCTTTTTTTCCTCTATCCTTGCCGAATTACGTATATTCAAGCCTATATTATTCGATATATCCCAACGCCCTTAGTTTTTCGGCCATCTGAGCTTCTGCCTCGGCATCAAATACCGGCTTTACCGGGATATCATCGTTAACTTTCCCATGGATCTGTTCGGCTTTGGTTATTTTTATCGGAGAGCGTTTTAGATATGCGGGTGTAAACAGATTGTCCGGTATACCGCCTTCCATTTCCGATGGAATTGGAATATTCAGTGTGTGCAGCAGAATCGGTGCTATGTCGAGTATTGATATGGATTTTTGTTCAAAATATGAATTAATGCCAGGACCCTTGGCAAGGAAAATTCCTTCCATTCGATGGCTTCCTTTTACACTTTTTAGTGGTTTGACGACCTCATCGCTGGATAGAATGGATACCAGTCCGCCATCATGCAAAAGCAAAGTCAGATCCGGTGCGCATTCCACATGCTTACCACTGAAGGCTTCCTCCCGCGGCCAGATCTTGGAGATTAAAGGATCTCCGGTTGTCGGGCTGAGTATCTTTTTCAAATTCTGCATAAGTTCATATCGCATCGCATTATAGGCTCCGGGAGTAATTCCATTGGGATGCTCGGAACTCTCTTTGACAATATGAATGCCATTACTGCTCGGAGTTGAAGCATATGCAACGGTATGGTCCCAATCAATTTTAAATATATGTTTGGCCATCTCCCCCATTCCCAGAATCCCGGTAGCACTGCGCCACGGTGAATCTTTATCCGCCCATTTCAAATATCCGTTTCTTTCTAACCATTCGTTCACAAAAAAGGTATCACGTTGAGCTCCGAACCCATGATCCGAAACCAGGACAATGGTGGCTTCGGGGCCTGCCAGCTCGGCGATCTGTGCCAATATCCGATCCAATTCTGAAAAATATTTAAAAGACAATTCGCGAATCCCATGGTCCAAGACTTCTGAAAGTTGGCCAACGCTATCCGTTGTGAGATAACTCCAGCACAGGTGTTGGATTTTATCAATTCCGTCGAAGAGAATCGCTTCAAGCTCGCATGGATCCTTCTGCATCCTATTTCTTATAATTTCAAACCACTGTTGTTCACGGCGAATATGCATTTGGATCCAGCTCTGGACCTCATCCTGCCGGCACCCCTCCAGGGCCTTCTCCTCATGGGACATATCCAGCGCCAACTCCTTGGCATTGAATCCGGGCAACGCATTAATCCTGCGGTACAGATCGCTGGGATAACAGGCCAGTGGGAGCTGTCTTGATGTCAGCCAGCCACCGGAGATTACATTTCCTGCGATAGCAGGTGGTGGAAGCATCAGTGGAAAATTTAGGCTGGTGACCCTCATTCCGGCACCGCTGACGATGTGCCATATCGTCTTGGCTTGAACATCCTGATGGGTCGTAAAACGAAGGCGATGGCTCGTTTTCTCCTTCTGAAAAAAATCGAAAATGCCATGGGCCCCGGGATTGCAGCCTGTCATCAACGAAGTCCACGCCGGCGGTGTCAACGGCGGAATAACTGAAATCAGTTCTGAGCGAACACCTCTCTTTGCGAACTGATTCAAAAAGGGCATAATCCCTTGTTCCATGAGTGCATCCAAAATTGTAAAAGTTGCACCATCCAATCCGATAAGAAGCGTTCGATGATTCAAAGTCTCCTCCATGTGCCGTAAAACATCTATAATGATCAAATATCGAATTGCCGGTATCAGCTCTTGTCAACCGGCGTGGTTTTCCACAAAGCTCACTAATTCATCAAAACTGATATCGCGTTTTTCCCGCTGTCCGACCTGGCTGAGATATTCGGTAAATGGCAGTTTGTCGTTTAGCTGTTGTTGAATGGCAGTTCCCAAAACGACTATATCGATGGATTCAAACCCAAGATCAGCTACCAGCCATGTGGATGGGCGTATCTCTTCGTCAAAATCCATGCTTGCCATCATTTGGTGCAAAATATCTTTAACCGATTCTGCAATTGAATTGCTTAATGTTGCAGGCATAGCCTTCTCCACTTATTTGTTATTATTTTATGGACGAATTGGCGAATTTACACGGTTGAGCATCGATCCCGCCGGATTGATAGGCATCGGTGTCAATTGCGGTGGCAACATGCCACCCATCAACCATTTTTATTTCAACATATACAGGGCGGGGGAGTTTTTTTGCCCACAACCCGCTGGCGGCATATCGACCGTCGTGCGCCTCATTTATCTCTATGTCTACCGGGCCGACCTCCATCTCAAAATTCTCCTTGAGAAATGTCCGGACAGCATCTTTTGCCAGCAATCTCTCCGTAAGCCACTGCTTTTGCGACGTCATCAGCGATTTAAAGCGTTGAAGCATACTGCGCTCATTTTTGTTCAGCGCCAGATAGGCAAAAACCTTTACCCAGAACTCATCATCGCCGTGAAACAGCTCCTTGATCCGCAGACAAACAATGCGTTCATTGCCGGAACTCCTCTCTATGGATGCCCACCATTTAGTGCTCACCATCTCTTTGGTGGGTGATAATAAAAACGCATACGCCTCATGTGGCAGACCGAACCGTTTGTCTTCCCAAGCCTCCAGTCGCATCCAGAGTTTACCATCCGGTCCGACCAGGTTCAGGTCCGTTGATACCTGTTGAACGCCTTTGAGGGTTATACGGGCAAGGCAGGTTATTTTGGTATGTTCGGGCCTTCGGTCTTGGAAAATGTCCAATTTTTTAAGGCGATATGGAAATACCATAAAATTCTTTGTCATATGCTCCATGGTCCAGAAACCAACCACTTGTCCGGCTGCATCGAGGACGATGGGGTCGGTGGTAAAATTTGTTGGCTTGCCATTGCCGAAAAACTCTGTGGCCGGCAAAACTTTTAGTGTCGCCAGACACCCGTCTTCACCCCATTGATCTATCGATGAGACCCCCTGCCAGCACGGGCCGTGAAACATAGCCTGGCTATAGAGCCTTTCCGGAGTCCAGCGCGATGGCCGGCTTGCACGCAAACTGAACTCCGGTACATCCGGTTGGTCAGGGTACTCATCGGCGAATATTGCCGTCCCCTCTATCGAAGGCTTGGCAGATGATGATTGGTTTTCTTCGAGATTGATGATTTGTACCCGGACCTCGCCTGAATTATTTCCCGATACTTTACGGGCGGTGACCTGCAAAGTTGTACTCGCATCTTCCACCGCGATCCAGCGGTAGGCCCGAATGTCCCTAAAACCCACAAGTCTCTTGCCCGGCATTAACAATGCACCGGCTTCTGCTATAATTTCGACACTCAGCGTCAGTGGTATAACCGGCAGGGCCTGCAGGGTATCGTCACAAGTAGAAACCTTTCCACCAAGCGTGTGATCTTTCAAGTAACGGCCATCATCTAATTCGACCCGGCAAATTGCCTCCAACCTGTCACCGGATGACCATGAGGTGATTTCATCGATCATGGGATAGACGGACAAATCGATATCGATGTGGCGTCCCCTTGCGGGCAGGATTGTATGGGCTGATGCTTGGGCGCTCTCCCCTGTTTTCCCGGTTTGGTTATCAACTGTTATCTTATCTTCGAACAGATCGAGAACCTGCTTTAATGTTTTCAGTTGTGATATCTGCTCCAAGGCCCCCTCGGTCGCCATCGGGCGCTTTTCGATAAACGCGCTCACTATCTCGATACGTTTGATTGAGTCGATGCCTAAATCAGCCTCCATGTCCAGATTTAAATCGAGCGCCTCAGGTGGATAGCCGGTCTTTTCGCCTACCAACTCCAAAAGCATGGCCTTGTTATCTTGGGTGATTGCAGCATCCGGGACACAGGGTGTTGCGTCTGCCTGGTCTTCTCTCGATAATTGGGAAGGTAAATCGGACCGATCTTGGGGCTGGCAAAATCGAACCGCCTCTTTGGTGTGCTCTTTTCCTGTTTTGTGGGCGTTGTAATAATCAATTATCTGCTGCAGCTTTTTCAGCTGCGACATCTGCTCCATGGCAGCTTCTGAAGCTATGGGACAGCGCTCGATGAATGCGCTCAATATCTCGACG
>JASFKE010000310.1:0-5615 GCA_050118795.1 Desulfobacteraceae bacterium
CAATCTGCTGGCCTCCAAAGTATTGGGTGAAGCCGCCCTTTTAGCGGGCGTTTCCTTTCGCATGAGTGAAATTCACGGTATGGCCCAACGCGGCGGCGTCGTAGAGTCAGCCATTGTGTTCGGCGACGCCCAAAGCATGCTCATCTCCGACGGACAGGCCGATGTACTGCTGGGTTTTGAACCCTCCGAGACCCTGCGCGCCCTGGGAAAATGCAACCCCGGAACCATCGTTATCACCAACACCTCTCCCATCCCCCCCTTTACCGTGGCCATCGGCAGGGGCACCTACCCGGACATTGACAAAATGAAAGATATCCTTGGCACAAGGACAAAAAAACTGCTGGCCTTCAACGGATTGGCACTGGCCAAAGATGCCGGCAATGCCATGGCGCTGAACATGGTACTGCTAGGCGCTTTGATCCAAACCCAAACCATCCCCATATCAGCCGACCAAGTAAAAAAAGCCATTGAGACAAAAACCAAACCGGCCTTTGTGGAGGTCAACCTCAAGGCGTTTGATCTGGGCTTTGCCGCCGCCGGAAAAGCAGCGTGATGGACCTTGACAATGAACGATAACTTCAACGAGAAATCTACAGTGGATCAAATCCGCCGCCGTTTCGATAAGGATGTGGACCGTTTCAGCAACCTGGACTCGGGCCAGGAAGCTGCCATGGACGCCCCTGTGATGATGGCCCTGACCACCGAAGCCGCCCTTGCGGCCAGCCCCCATGCCGTACGCATGCTGGACATCGGCTGCGGCGCCGGCAACTACACCCTAAAGATTCTGCAATCCAAAACCGATATGCATTGCGAGTTGGTGGATCTGAGCGGCCCCATGCTGGAAAGGGCCTATCAGCGCGTTACAGCGGCCGGCAGCGGCGAGGTGCGAATCTTTCAAGGGGATATTCGTGAGGTGGCGCTTCCACAGGCAAGCTATGACATCATCATCGCAGCGGCCGTTCTGCACCACCTCCGGGGCGAAGACGATTGGCAGCATGTGTTTAAAAAACTGTATGCCTTATGCGCCCCCGGTGGCAGCCTTTGGATCATCGATCTGATACGCCACAGGTCGCCATCCATACAAGCGGTGATGGAGGCCCACTACGGCCGCTACCTGGACAGTGTGGGCGGATCAGAATATCGAAAAAAGGTGATGGCTGTCATCGATCAGGAAGATTCGCCCCAAACCCTGCCCTTCCAACTCAATCTACTGAGGCAGGTCGGATTTACCCAGGTGGAACTGCTGCATAAAAACGGCTGCTTTGCATCCTTCGGAGGCATAAAAAAAATTGATGTAACGGAGGCTCATCGATGCTCTATTTCAAAACGCTCTTGCTCTTGATTGCTTTTTCTCTTTTAGCCCACCCTTGTTCGGCGAAGATCTACAAGTATCAGAAAGACGGCGTCTGGCACTATACCGATTCGCCCCCCGAAGATCAGATTGAAAAGAGCCAAGAGATGGTGGAAAGCGCAAAGTCGGCGCCGGCACCATCTGAAGGCGGCCCCCCCCTGCTCGAAGACCATGTTGCACGCAATGCCATTGAAGAGGCTGCCGCTGCAACGGTAGCCATCAAGACGACCATGGGATACGGCAGCGGTTTTTTTATCTCCTCCTCAGGCCATATCATCACGAACAAACATGTCATTCGCCCGCTTGCAAATAAAACGCGCAAAAAGAACAATTACTATAATAAAGTCGACAACGATATCAAAAACGCCGAAGAAAAAATTGAAAATGAAGAAACACGTTTAAACAATTATAAGAAAAAAGTGGCAGAGTCCAAACACCGGATGGAAACTGCAAGAAATGACGAGAACAGACAATACTACAAAGATCAGTATGAATATCGCAAAGAGCAATACGAAATATGGGAAGAACGCCTCCAAAACAAGAAAAAAAACCTGGAGGCTCAGAAGAAAAAATATGACAAAGCACGCGGAGAATATAACTATCAGACCAGCGTTGCCAGCCTGTCAAACAGCTTTACCATAACATTGGTCGACGATACTGAACTACAGGTCCATCTGTTGTCCACCAGCAAAAATCATGACCTTGCCTTGCTGAAACTAGATGGGTACAAAACCCCCAAGCTCGATCCGGGATCCCCCAATGGTTTAGCCCAGGGAGACCCGGTCTATGCCATCGGCAATCCCGTAAAATTGAGAAACACAGTGACATCCGGCATTTTTTCAGGATTTGAGGGAAAATTTATCCAGACCAACGCTCAAATCAATCCCGGCAACAGCGGAGGCCCGCTGATAGATGCAAAGGGAAAGGTACTGGGCATCAACACCAAAAAAAAAGTGGGAAAAACCATAGAAGGCCTGGGCTTTGCCATCCCCATCAAGACAGCCATAAATGAGTTCAGCGCACATCTGCCTTAGCGCCCTATAGTTGCATAAAAAACAAAAAAAGCCCGGCCTAAACTAAGGACCAAGCTTTTAAATAAACATGAAAATAATAGAAGGATCTATCTCGTTTTCAAGTGTTGAGGCGCCCGTCTGGCAAGGCGCGAAAGTGAAGGCATATCAAGATATTTCGAGCTTTCGCAACGCAGCCAGGCGGGATGCATCGGCGCTTGAAAAAGTGAAGTTATTTTTGCTCGGGCCCTAAGCAAAGCTCTCTCTGGGACTATCCACGGCTTCCTCACCAATCAGAACGCGGTTGTTCCCGAGTTCCAGCGACCGCTGGGCGGCCTCGAGAATCTTCACCACCCGAAGCCCGCTTCTGCCGTCGCTCAGCGGATTGATATCCCTGCGGATTGCGTCCACAAAATGGCTCAACTCGGTTCGCAGCGGCTCCTCCCCATCAATTCTATGGATGACAATATCACCGTACTTGTAAGAGTAATGGGATTCAGCAAAGGAGTCGTAATGTTTTAGCATCTCCACGCCCTTGTCGTAAATCCGTATTTTCTCACTGGGCTGAGTATCGTCGTAGACCATCATTTTCCTGCTTCCTACAACAGTCGTTTTGTGGACTTTGTCAGGGGCCAACCAGCTGGTCTGAATTAATGCGATAAGATCCCCCGGAAAGTGCATGGCCAATACCGCCACATCTTCGATGGATGGATTCACATGTGAGGCCCCCATGGTACTGACCGCCTCGGGCTCCTGGCCCAATAAGTAAAGGACGATGGCGATATCATGGGGGGCAAGATCCCAAACCACATTGATGTCCTTTTGAAAAAGCCCCAAGTTCAGCCGCTGGGAATTAATATAATAGATTTCCCCAAGCTCACCGGAATCGATTACCTCCTTCATCTTTCGTACCGCGCAAGTATATTCGGAGATATGGCCAACCATGAGTTTACGGTTGAATTGATCTGCCAGAGCCACCAGCGACTCGGCCTCCTCCACGGAGGCCGTCAAAGGCTTTTCGACGAAAATATGCTTTCCAGCATAAAGCGCTTCGGAAGCAAACTTATAGTGGGTATGGACAGGTGTTGCAATGGCCACCGCATGGATATCCGGGTTGTTGATTATCATGCTGTAGTCTTTAGTGATCTCAATCCCTGGATAAAGCATTTTCATATGGGATAGTCTGTCTTGACTCAGATCTGCAACAATAAGGACATCGCAAGTGTTGAGTTGATTGAAGTTTCGTATCAGATTCGGCCCCCAATACCCACAACCGATAACACCTATATTCAACATTTTTCTCTTCCTTTCAAAACCACCTTACCCAGAAAAATCACCAGGAAAGTATTTAAAACGATCTTAAAGCCAAAACGATACCTTGTTGATGTAATAAAGGTCAAAAATGACCATCTCTTTAAAGCGTACTCAGATTTGGTAGAGTGCTGCTATGGGGATCAGGGCCTTTGGTACGGGTTACCGTGTTGCCTTCGGCTATGATATGAATGGTGAGAGCCTTTAATCCTGCCCAGAAACCCTTATCGCGTGATCCTTCAGCCACCTCGAAAAATTAACTTCATCCATTTAGTAACCATTTCCAGATAAGGATCGGGTCTATTTTATGCTACCTTTTTTACCCCCATTTTATATTATTAGGGGGAAAGCCTTTAGGGCTCCAGATCCCGCGTTGTCAATGGCTTGCGGTAGAGAGCTACAGCTGCGCCATTGGCGCCTTGACTCTGAAGCCCTCCGACTTTTGCAACAATGGGGGTACAGACAAGAAGTTTTGTCGTTTTGACGTAGCCCCGCACGGTGACTTACATTACACCGATATGCCGGGATGGCTGCAGCAATGGAAAAAAACCGGTAGAGCCATCCTGAAAAAAGATTCCCGACTATTTTTGTCTGATCACTGAAATGGGGGTAGCCTAACCCTTTACTTCAATCATTATCCTATCCTATTTTGTTGCTGTATCTATTCAGCGGAAGCAAATTTATTCAGGTCAGTTCAGCTCAGAATGTAAAAATTTTGGGGTGGAAAGAGCGAAGAGTTCACGCTTTCCTTTGGAAGTGATGCTAAAAATAAAAATGCAACTTTATTATGATAGTCCTTAATATGCCATTATTGCAATTGCAAGACTTTATTTTAAAAAAAGATAAAATTACCCAAAATCATATAACTTCTATGCTGCAAAGCTTTAAACCTTTTTTCCCTTCGTTTTCGTGCAGATATAGGGTTAATGGTCCTTTATGAGATACCGATACCCGATTCAGTCCTTTGAATTTCAATGGTATGAACTTTGATGATCCCGTAAAAAGTCGAAATTTTTAATTTTAACCACAATATATAGATGAATATTTATCTCAAGACACACCATATCGCGGTAAATAGTTCACTGATGATACTTTAGCAGGCTAAGATGATTGCCTTAATAATTGCCGGGTTAATAACATCGCAAAACACTTTGACAGCGATCTGGGCAGGCCGACAAAGGAGCTGTATGCCATGCTCGGAGCGCTGATTCTACAGCAAACTTTCGATCTAACCGATGAACAGACTGTTGAGCAGTTTTGTTTTAACACCCAATGGCATTTTGCGCTGAACATCACCGAAGAGTCAGATGCTGCCAAATACCTGTCGGGAAAAACCTTGTGGAACAATCGTAACATCGTAGCTACCAACAACCTCGAAGACGATATTTTTAGCATCGGCACCCAGCAGCTGGCACAGGTTTTCAAAGTTGATATTGAAAAGCAGCGCATAGACTCGGTCCATATCAAATCAAACATGAGGCGTCTGGGCCGAATAAGGATCTTCTGCGAAAGCATTCATACCTTTTTGGTAAACCTTAAGCGCGGTCACCAAAACTGGTTTACCACCGTAGATGAAAATATTCTCGATCGATATCTAACCAAAGACGCCCTTGGGTGCTTTGCCAGAGTCAAACCATCGGAATCGAGAAAAACCCTTGTAGAGGTTGAACCTGCCCATAACAGTGACGCCAATGTGCTTGTCCCGGCAATCGAGGCTACTGAAGAACAAAATCTTAAACCACAAGAGCTGATAGCCGACTCGCTTTACGGCAGCGATGACAGCTGCGAATATGCCAAAGAACATGAAGTGGAACTGATTGCTCCGGCCATGGGTGCAGTTGATCAAGACAAGCTGAGTCTTGCTGATTTTCAGCTATCTGAAAAGGGACAGATTATGGCCTGTCCCAGCGGGCATGCACCGGCAAAAGTCAAAAAGAGAAAAA
>JASFKE010000311.1:0-5591 GCA_050118795.1 Desulfobacteraceae bacterium
CGGGTCAGGTTCGGCGCCAGGCCCCTTTTTTCAGGAGAGGGGGAGTATAATGTGCGTCGCAATCGACATCGAAAGTGGGGAGAATGACTACAGTAGAGCGCCAAGCATCCACTCACATCAAAGTGTATCCATACCGCTGGGTGGTTCTGTCGGCCTATGCCCTCATTACGGCTGTCATAGAGATCCAATGGCTCACATTTGCCCCCATCGCCCGTGAGGCCAGAAGTATTTATCAGGTATCGGCCCTGGGGATCGATCTACTATCCATGATTTTTATGCTGGTGTATCTGGCCGTCTGCATCCCGGCCTCTTATGTCATCGACACCTGGGGGATCCGACGTGGCATCGGCCTGGGCGCCGTGCTCACCGGCCTTTTCGGAATGATCAAGGGCCTCTTCCCCAACGATTACACCCTTGTCGTTATTGCCCAGGTCGGTCTGGCCGTGGCCCAACCCTTTATCCTGAACGCCGCCACCAAGGTAGCAGGCCAGTGGTTTCCCCTGACTGAAAGGGCCCTGGCTGTGGGGATCGCCACCCTGGCCCAATTCGTGGGTATTATCATCGTCATGGTGGCCACCCCGCTGATGATGACCCGGACCCCGGACAACGGGTATGATCTGTCCGCCATGCTCATGACTTACGGACTGATATCCGTTGTGGGAACCGTGCTGGTGATTTTCCTGCTCAAAGAAAAACCGCCGACCCCGCCACATGCCGATCAGGAGGCATCGATGGGGGTGTTCCAGGGCATAGGTCACATCGCACGCCAGCGAGACATGCGATTCGTCTTCCCTATTTTTTTTCTCGGCCTCGGGATATTCAACGCCATCAGTACCTGCATCGATCAGATTTGTGCCCTCAAGGGGTTGACCATGGATCAAACCGGCCACGTGGGCGGCATCATGCTCCTGGCCGGGCTGGTCGGCGCCGTGATCCTGCCTTTGCTCTCGGACAAACTCAGGAAACGCAAAGTCTTTATCGTAGCGGCCATGGCCCTTTCGGCGCCTGGACTGGTAGGATTGACCTTCGCCAACCACTACTTACCCCTTTTGACCGCCTCTTTTGTCATGGGTTTTTTCCTCCTGGGGGCCGGCGCGCCCATCGGTTTCCAATACAGCGCAGAGGTCACCCGCCCTGCGCCGGAATCAACTTCCCAAGGGCTCTTGCTGCTCTTAGGGCAGCTGTCGGGCATTGTGTTTATCCTGGGCATGAACGCCATAGGCCCGGTAGCGGCCATGCGCATCTTCATCGGACTGGCCGCTGTCAACATCATCCTGAGTCTTTTTTTGAAAGAGTCGGAGATGATTATGAAAGAGTAAAAATTGCTAAACCCACAGTTTCATATAGGCTGGAAACCTTTTTTACCACCTTTTTTATGCAACCATAGAGTCCGGTTGGGTGTTTTGGGTTAACTTGAGGATCAGATCTGGGATTGAAAAGGGTTTAACTGCAAAATAATCGACATCTGCCGCTTCGGAGTCGGTGTCCATCTCTTCAAAGCCATAAGCTGAAATCAGAACCTTGGTACTTCCGGTGATGTATGGTGCGGCAACCGAGAAAAATTCGAGGCCGTCCATACCAGGCAGCCGGTGATCGCTGATGATGATATCGAATGAACGATGTACAACGGCCTCCAAGGCCTCCTCTGCCGTGGTGACGACCAAGGCCGTCAGGCCGACGGATTGCATTGTCAGATTAAACGCATCTCGAACGTAGGCATTGTCTTCTATAATCAGGATCCGGTTTTTGGCCATCGCTTTTCTCCAAATCGGGTTCGGCAGAGTGCAACTGCCGCTGATTCTTTCTTTTGGTTGTTTTCAACCCGGGCGTTATGCACCCGCTTATAAACGCAACGATAAAAGCAGTAACGCACTTTGACCCAAATGTGTATCAGACCAAACACGTTGACGCCATTCAGGCCACTCATACCTATTTATTTACCTACAGCAGGAATCATGCCATAGCTGTCAATGTTATTATGCATCATGATTACAATTTGCTAACGGCGACTGAGGTAAGGGCGAGCCCCCCTGTGACATCGAGTTGGGTTAAATGACACAAAATAAATGGGGGATTTGACCACTTCTTAATTGTGCTGTGATTGACGCTTGAACAAACTCACTACAGTTCGCACAATTGGATGCGACCGCATTATTACAGGTCACCGTTGACCTTTTGGGCAAGTCATTTTATCTTTTAGCTATGGATCGAAACATCCTTGCTGGTTTGCGTTCATAAAGCGAAAGCAGATTCCTCATCGCCGTGGCCTAGCTGACTTCAAACAACATTTTAACACGTGAGGTAAGCCCATGAGCGACTATCTGATTGTCATTGTCAATCGCGCTTTGGCGCGATTTTTTACCCTTGAGCCGGTGGAATTTCCCGAGTTGGAATCCGGACCGATCATAAAGGAGGCAATACAACTGGCCAATCCCGATATCGGCGATGCGCAGGAGCTGTTTACGGATTCCAAAACCGGTTGCGGTGCAGCTCCTCAAGGCGGAGGTGCTGTTCACGGGTATGAAGACCATCGGGATCAGCATTTCGACGAAGTGAGGCGACGTTTTTCTGTCAGTGTCGCGGATCGCGTCGGTAAGCTGGCCAAGCATCACAATGTGCGTACGATTATCCTGGTATCGTCGGCACGGATGCGCCGGTTCCTGTATCAGCACACCGATGGCTTGGAGCGGCAGGGATACCGCATAGTAAAAGTTCCAAAGAACATGGTCAACTTTGCGCCGCAAAAGATCCATAAATACCTTGCTGGGGACAAATTAATCCCTGGCCAAAAAATGACGCGTTGATATTATAAAACTTTAGACCGAGAGCCGGAAGATTGGTTTCGTTCTGCGTTACAAAGCGATTTTGCTGATGGTTTTAACAGCGGCATCACTAAAACTGCGGTTTAATCTCAGGTGGACCGAATACTTGTCCATGGGATACTTTTGCAGCCCCCGGACAGTACCCGTAACCACAATGGGTCTTGTGCAGTTCCCCCCTTTCAAAGAGAAGCGGACACAGAGGGTTCTACCGAGCAATCGCTGAACCGATTTCTCATCTTTGGATTTATAATAAAATGAGAGTCCGCATTTGGAGATATCCCACATTTCGCCGTTGATTGGCGGGCCGGTGGTTTTGTCGGCATTGGGTGTCAATAAACGCGCTCTGATCCGTACAGATAGCCTGTAGCGCTTATGGTTCCTGCGCTCGATGCCGTTGGAGCTTAGACAGTCGTGGGCGGTCCTGCGTCCTTGATTGCATAGAATTTTTTCCAGATTGGAATAAAGGTGAGGGAATTTCGCCTGCAACGCAACCAGCCTCTTTTTTTCTAAACAGCTTAACTCTGCGCGAGACAAGGTCGTGATCGTATGCGTACAAACATTGATGGAGAAAAAGGTCTCCTGTCCGAAGATTGCCCCCATCCCCATGTTTTTTAACAGAATGTCCTTGTCGCCAATTCGGCACAACATCTTTAGCCGGCCACTGTTGACAAAAAAAAGCCGATTGTTGGCCCTGCCCTGCTCTATTACGGCATGGTCCGGGGGCAAATGAACCGACTTTAGCGCCGAGTTCAGGGCATAGGCCTCTTCGGCCGTCAAAGGTTCGAAAATATGTGCCCAGGTTTGGCGAAAATCAGTGGAAATGGCCCTGCTCTTTTCGTTCTCAATGACTTCATTGACCTTAATAATGGCTGAAAGGGCCGTGCTGTCAACTTCATAGAGCCGATCTCGACAGGTCTCCGCTTCATCGAAGCGCTGATTCCTGGCAAGATCGATGGCCGTTTTGCATAGCAGATTTAAAGCGTCGTCAGTTTTATTTTCATCAATGTATTGGTCGACCAAGGCGTGTGTTTCATTCATTTCCACCTCCATTGCAATCCTAATGGCACGACAAAACGTCATCTCTTCTCAAAATCGCATTATGACTAATTCCGGCAGATGAATTACTTTGCAGCAATTTCCATACCATTTTTTTTCTTTTAAAAAAACATGTATGATAACAGATAGAATGAAAAAAAACAGCGAGGAGGCGAAAAATCTGGGTGATTTTCACGAGAAAATCACCCAGATTGGGTCAAATTTCCCAAATGTAAAACTATAATTCCATAATGGGGTTAAGGAGCACATAACATCTATTCAGGAAGTTTTTTTTTGGACTTATCCCTCGGTGTGAATATCCCAGGAAGAAAAAGATCGATGAACTCATCGGTTATTTTGTCAATTTCTTTTTCGCTGTAGCCGCTTGTTTTCCTCTTTTTCACAAAATAATAGTAGGCCGTCCGGAATAAAGCCCCGGTGAGAATTGCTGCTGTGGATTCAGCATTCAGCGAATCGCGCACCGTCTTGTATTGCTGTCCGGTTTTAAGATCTCCGGCAATCATGTCGACAATTTTCTTGTCAAACCGGTCGGCCAACATCGATACTTTTTCAGGCAACCCCAACCCAATTCGCAAGGCAATATTGCATAGATATGAATCCTCTGCCAGAAATAGAAGCGTTTGCCTGATCCGATGTTGAAAATATCTCTTAGCACTAATGTCGTTCAGATCAATATTGGCCTGTTCGAAAGAGACGATATTTCTCCACTTCGTAAAATAATCTTCCAACAGGGTAATAAAAATATCATCTTTATTGTCAAAATATTGGTAAACCGTACCCCGTGCAATGTTGGCCTCTTGGACAATGTGAGAAATATGAGTTTGATAATAGCCCTGCTTTGAAAAAAGCTTTTTGGCACAATCCAGAATTGCTTTTTTTCTCTCATCTGCTTTCATCGCTATAGCCTTGCCAAATTAATTATCTTAAAGCCTATATATACCGCACGAGAATGTTTTTGGCCTGTGCTAGTGGTCGTCGCGGTATTATATTACAGCTTCGCCTTTATAACTTTGCCGAATTAATTATAATAAAGATTATATTTTATTTTGTATCACTTATTACCCGGGCAGTGGATTTTGTCAAGTAATCTTAGTATCAGTGGGATATTGCCTGTTCTAAACTTTCATGTGAGCTGTCAAAAAAAGGCCAATCGGCTCATTCGCTCTAAAGAGTTGTGCTTTCAAAAAATGGGGCGTAAATTTAGTTCTTCAATAATAGGGTAAAGATCAGATTGTATGCGGTGTTCCATTTAATGGTAAATTTGTTCTGCTTCTGTAAATTGGCGGGAAAAATGAAGAGCTCTTTACCTGCTCTGCCTTGGTGGGAATTTGGGGCGCCGGTCGGGCCAAGCCAATCCAGCGCCCCGAAAATTTTTGATGCAGTAGTACGGGTTCAGACAAAAAGACCGTCGGCGCCGAAAGAAGCGCTATTGCCGCCGGAGGTGGCGAACATGTTGGCATACTGATCCTGCGCCATGCCCAAGGAGGCCATCTGCAGGTATTTAGCAATACCGGCAGAAGTCGACGCCCCCCTGGTCCCCTGGGCCATCATGCCTCCCGGTGGAGGTCCATCGGGACGATTGGCCTCGAGAGCGGCGACTGACTCCTGCTCGCTAAGCACACCATCCTGATCCTCATCATAGGTAAAATACTTTATATCAGTTGGGTAACATATCGGTAACTCTTTGTAACATTTAGGTGCGGAGGGAGATGG
>JASFKE010000312.1:0-5564 GCA_050118795.1 Desulfobacteraceae bacterium
TGGATGGGGGGGGATCACCGGCATCGGTGTGCTACTGCTCGCCGTGATTTTGGCGGCTGGTGTGGCGGAGATAAAGGACGCTGAACGTTGAGCTCAATAACCCCTATAGTTGGAAGCGACCATACAACCTTAAGCGAAGATTGACTATCCTCAAAAAGCTGCATTGCGGAACCAAATTAAATGGTACTAAGCAAGGGACCGGAAACATTTTATCAATAAGTGTGACGCACATCACATACAGTCCTGGCTATTTGGTTTAGGAAAAATTACAATAGGAACTTAGTTTCTATTTGTCTCCAGATGCAATTAGTGGGTCTTTGTTGGCAGCGTTGCCAAACTCTGCCTAATGAGGTGTGCTATGAAACCAAAAGGCCTCTCATTTTATTTACAGACAATTCTGTTGGCAACAGCATTGAATTGGCTGTTATCCCTTTCCGGATTTAAACCTTCTTCCCAGTTAACCATACTCCTCGTTTTGTTTAGCGTTGGATTGCTAAGGCTTTTCTCCTATGTCAGGCAACGACTAAAGTTTAAACTGCGACAGAGGCAAAACCTTCCAGCAAAGCAAATGCTTGTCAAAGAAAAGGAGATGGGTCATGAAAACGATAACTCGTAGTAATATTGTCGTAATTTTAGGATTTCTGTTAGCATGGTCCCCTGCCGATGGATTCAATCTTTCCAGCAAATTCTCGAACGTTAGCGATAAGCTGAGCATCACAGATACCATCGTGGATAAAGTCGGTGACTTAATGTATGCGATTAAACTTAAAAGCTGTAACCTGTGCAAAACTACCGAGGAGTTGAAATTTGTGGAAACCGTATGGGCAAAACTTGTGAAAGTGGCCCCTCAGTGTGATTTTTACAAAGCCGCTAAAGCCAAAAACTGGCAATGGAAGGTGAGTGTCGTAGATGATAGGGCAACGGCAGATGCCGAAGCCTTTCCAGGGGGAAAGGTGCTCGTTTATTCGGGCATTTGCGCTATAACGGGAAATGACCAGGCCAAAATGGCTTATGTTCTCTCTCACGAAATGGCCCATGCCCTGGCTCGTCACGCAAAATCACGTTTTGATAAACAAACCAAAAAAGCTCTTATCTCGGCAGCCTCCGCTGGTACGCTTAATGCGGCTGGATTGGACCCCAAGGTAACTCTCGGCGCTATGAGTGCAATTGGTGTGGCTTACGGTAAGGCCGTAGTTGTGCCCTTTTCCAAAGATCAGGAGATAGAAGCTGACCACATCGCCCTGATGATTATGGCCCAGGCCGGCTTTGATCCTGAAGCATCCCTGAAATTTCTGGAAAAGCAAAACAATCTCCTAAATAAAAATACATTAAAGATAAAGCGGTCATCTCAGGATGATCATCCACCCATTGAAAAACGAGCGGCCAATCTCAAACAACACTTTCCAGAGGCCATGAAAATTTATCAGAAAAACAGGGGGTAGCCACCATGCATCGGCCCCTCTTTTTAACAATGTTGGCAGTGATTTCGCTATGGTCGTTGAATTGTACCGCTCACTTTGGGGGTGGTCACCTCGCCTCAGATGATTTGTACACCGCTCGAAGTTTTTTAGTAGGGGTAGAGGCTGAAGAAAAGGGCTATGGTCTATATAGCTACCTGCTCTTTTCAGCTCCCCCGATATCCGAGACAAAGGAGCGTTATGAAGCAGCGGTGCGGGCATTTTTAGCCCATGCCCCCATACCGGCTATGCAAGCGATGCTGCCGAAAAAGACTCTCAATATATTTTATTTAATGCTTATGGACCAGCCTCCGAATGACGTGGCCCGGTGCTTGCTACACAATTGCTATCCAGTGAGGGACGCTGATGTCAATTGGATTCTGGCACACTACAATTACGCCCGAGCCCAAATCTTGTTAAGCAAGATATATCCGGAAAAGCTAAATGGACCTATTATAGCCTCTTTTATTGAACCAGTGTTAATATCTCCGGCATTGTCAAATGACCAAATAGATAGAAAGATACTTTTCCAAAACTTGTCTTCCGTCCCACCGCACCTAGTACGCATGTGGGTAGATGTATTTATCGAGAATGCCACTGGTGAGGAGTCCTCATTCAAACAGGATCTGCAAGATTTAATGCTGCATCTATGGACTGCGCTTGAAAATTATGCGCATGGACTGCCGGAGGTGCTCCGAGCTTGCAAAAAATGCTTAGATATTAGAAGGTTAAGCGCTCTTAAATAGGGGCATTAACAGCAATGGTGCAAGAAACCGGATTAGCGCACCTAAGTCCATCATTTTTAACTTTAATTTCATGAGCAAAGAGAGCCTTTTAAAAATACGTAAAAGAGTATAAAGATTAGATGGAAAATATGACGCAGAAAGGCAAATCGAGGGTTCAAGATGAAAAAACCGGAGCCGTGAGAGTGACCCCGTTAAACGCACCAGCGCGCCGGGCATTGGAAAAGTACCTGGCGCAACAGGGTAGAAGGCCCTGTCTCGCAGGGGGGATTCAGATATCGCCCCTGCAAGAGAGCACTTAGACAAAAATGTTAATGGATCAGGTCAATTCCTTTACCGCTGCCAGGGCGGCTTCGTAATCCGGTTCTTCGGAGACCTCTTTAACGAGTTGGCTGTAGCGTACCACGCCCTGCCGGTCGAGCACTAGCACCGCACGTCCCAACAGGCGCAGTTCTTTAATCAAAAGACCGTAAGCTTCACCAAAGGCTGCTTCGCGATGATCTGACAGGGTGATCACCTGCTCGACACCGGCAGCACCGCACCAGCGGCTCTGGGCGAAAGGAAGGTCCATGCTGACGGTCAGGATCACCACATCATCCCCTATATTGGCGGCTTCCGAGTTAAAACGACGTGTCTGCATATCGCAGGTCGGGGTATCCAGTGAGGGCACCGATGAAATGACCGCCACCTTGCCTTTGTAATCTGAAAGCGCCACAGGTTTGAGTTCATTGTTCAACAAGGTAGCGTCCGGGGCTGGGTTTCCAATTGCGACCTCTTGGCCGACCAGGGTCAGTGGGTTGCCTTGCAGTGTTATGGCTTGGGCTCTCTCTTGCATTATTGCCTCCTAGTTAACTTTATTGAATTGATTTTTTTGGGATGATGTCGCCAACGAAATAGGCGTCAATTTTCGAAATCAGCCACCAAGATAAGATTGATCACCCTGAATTCAAGTCATGGATCGATAAATTTGTCACGGATCAATAATCTTAAAATCCATAGGGTCGCAAGGCGATGATATCCGGTGTATGGTATCGACTTTAAGATAGACAGGTTGTTGACATCGAAAGGGGGGTGGGATATTTTCCCGGCCACCATGCACCCTCGCCGTCTGGAACTTATCTGAAACTCAAGGATCTAATAAGGGGCTATGTATGAAAATTGCGCTTGTGCAAATCAATCCGGTCATCGGTGACTTTGAAAGGCAACACCGCAATATCATCGCTTATGCTGAACGGGCAAAAGAGCGGGGATGCGATCTGGTTATTTTTTCCGAGATGGTGGTGTGCGGATACCCACCCCGTGATCTGCTGGAGCAAAGAGCGTTCATCGAAGCCAATCAAACGGCTTTGGAATCTCTGGTAAACACTATTTCAGGTATTGGCGTTGTCGTCGGCCTGGTTGCCGCCAACACTGATGGCGTGGGAAAAGCCCTGCTCAATTCAGCCGTCCTATTTGAAGACGGCCGGGTGCTGTACCAGGTCAATAAGCAGTTGCTGCCGACCTACGATGTGTTTGATGAGCACCGGTATTTTGAACCGGGTCAACCCAACCTGCCTTTCCAATACAAAGGCCTTCGCCTGGGGTTGACCATTTGTGAGGATGTTTGGAATGACAAGGATACGTTCGATAAGCAGCTCTATGCCATCGATCCGGTGGAGCGCCTGGCCAAAGGTGGAATGGATTTTTTGATTAATATCGCAGCCTCTCCATTTCACCTTGGGAAAATCGATTTCCGTGACAAGATGCTATCAGCCATAGCCGTGAAACATCAAGTGCCGGTGGCGTTCGTCAACCAAGTGGGCGGAAACGATCATATTTTGTTTGACGGCGCCAGCGCGGTGTATGATTCCCATGGTCGCGTTAAAGCCAGGTGCGCTGATTTTCGAGAGGATCTGGTGGTCTACGATACCCAAGCGGACAGGGGTGACATTCATCGTGTTTCGGACGGTTCCGTTGAAACGGTTCTCAATGCGCTGGTGATGGGCACCCGAGACTATGTGACCAAATGTGGATTCAATAAAGCCGTTATAGGACTCTCCGGCGGCATCGACTCCGCTCTGACAGCCTTTATCGCCCAGCAGGCTCTGGGAAGCGAAAACGTGGCCACGGTGTTCATGCCTTCAAAATACACCTCTCGTCACAATTATGAAGACACCCGGGCCCAGGCCCGCAACCTGGGTTTACAATACGATGTTATTCCCATTGACGATATTTTTATAGCGTTTTTGAGCCAACTGGTCCCCGATGCCGATTCCCGCAACCCCGGGCTGACGGAGCAAAATATTCAGGCCCGTATTCGCGGGACCCTGCTAATGGGGATTTCCAATCGAGACGGCAGCCTGGTGCTCACCACCGGTAATAAGTCCGAACTGGCCGTAGGCTACTGTACCCTTTACGGGGATATGAACGGTGGGCTGGCTGTGATTTCAGATGTCCCCAAGACCCTGGTGTACGAAATCTGTCGCCACATCAATCGAGAAGATGAGGTTATCCCCCAGCGGATCATCGAGAAGCCGCCTTCGGCTGAACTGGCCCCCGGCCAGACCGACCAGGATGATCTACCCCCTTACGAGGTGATGGATCCTATTTTGGAAGCCTATGTGGAGCGGGCCCTGAGCAGAGAAGAGATTATCGCTGAAGGCTTTGATCCATCGAGCGTCGCCGAAATCATTCGCCGGGTGGACCAAAATGAATACAAGCGGCATCAAGCTGCACCAGGTCTGAAAGTAACCCCCAAAGCCTTTGGCGAAGGGCGTCGTTATCCCCTGGCCAAACGCTTTCGGCCGGTTATCGGCTAAACTTCTCCATCTTTGTCACATCATATTGATTATATATTTTTTTTCTGTTAAGCGTTTTGTACAAAATAATTGCTGTTTGAGAGGTTTTATGGCGTTAAGAGAAGAATTTGAAAGTACAGGGAACTGGTTGTTCCGGTGGCGCAGCTATCTGCCAATAGCCATGATCGTCGTTATATTACTGGGAATACAGAGCATGGAAGAGAGACCGCCGGAAAGGATCCATCTTCTAATAGACATGATCGCCTTGTGTATCTCCTTCATAGGGCTCGGAATAAGAGTCGTGGTGATCGGTTATAAAGCCAAAAAAACCTCCGGCGGAAATGTGGATTGCCAAGTCGCGGATGTTCTCAACACAACCGGCATGTACTCTCTGGTCCGGCACCCGCTCTATTTAGGCAATTTCATCATCTGGGTGGGCATTTCGATGGTTTTTCAAACATGGTGGATGACATTGATCGTGGTGCTCATTTTTTGGTTGTATTACGAGCGGATCGCTTTTGCCGAAGAGGAGTTCTTAAGAAAAAAATTCGGAGATCAATATGTCCAATGGTCGAGCGGTACACCGG
>JASFKE010000313.1:0-5559 GCA_050118795.1 Desulfobacteraceae bacterium
GCCGACTTTGCTGGAGAATGTCAGATGGCCGCCATGCTTTTTGACGATACCATGGACGACGGAAAGTCCCAATCCGGTTCCCTCTTCAAGGGTCTTGGTTGTGAAGTAGGGCTCCAAAATTTTTTTCTGAATGCTCTCCGGGATGCCCTGCCCCGTATCGCAGACCCGCAAACGGACATAGCGCCCCGGTTTCAATTGCAAACCGGTCGTTGCCGCGCAATCATGATGCCGGATCTCATCCACTGAAATTGTAAGGGTTCCGCCCCCTTCACCCATGGCGTGACCGGCATTGGTGCAAAGGTTCATCAGCAATTGATGGATCTGGGTCGGGTTGCCCATTATGTCACCGACATCCGGTTCGATGGATAGACAAATTTTTATGGTCGCAGGCAGTGATGACCGCATCAGCTTCAAGATCTCCTTGACCAGCGGTTTCAGGTTGATCGGTACCGGATCATGATCCGTTTGGCGGCTGAAGGTGAGGATCTGTCTGATCAGCTCTTTTGCCCGCACGCTGGCTTCGATGATTTGCTGTATGTTGTTCCAGTTCTCCGATCCCGGTGCAAGGTCTAATTTCGTCAACTCCGCATACCCCATGATGGGCATGAGAATATTGTTGAAGTCATGGGCGATGCCGCCGGCCATGGTTCCAATGGCCTCCATTTTTTGGGCGTAGATCAATTGTTCGGCAAGCTTCTCCTTTTCCGCCTCCATCTGCTTGCGGTCGGTGATCTCCTGCTGCAGGCTCTTGTTGGCTGTGGCTAGATCAGCAGTTCGTTCCGCAACTCTATGCTCCAGTTCATCGTGGGACCGTTGCAGGGCCTCTTCATCCTGCTTTCTTTGCAGGGCGTTGGTGAATATCTGGGCAATTGCCTGGAGCAGGGCGATTTCATCCGCACTCCAACCGCGCTTGTCTTGGGTGCAGGCCACCCCCAAAAATCCGGTGATCTTGCCCCCCACGATCATGGGGATGCTCACGATGGCGTTGACATCGGCGCAGAGCAGCAACTCTTTTTCGGCCGCCGCTTCGTCGGGCAATTGACCGACGCTGGAAATCGCTATGACCTCATTTCTGCACAAGCGCTCCATCCACCACGGCATGGTGGAGGCCTCCAACTCCTGAAAATATTCCATCTTGGACTTCAACTGATCGGCCGACCACCCATGGGTATTGAACAATCTCATTCCATTTTCGGAAATGCCGAAGACAAACCCGGCTTCGGCTTCTACAAATGCGGCGATTCGATTCAGGGCCTGGCTGATCTGTTTGTTGATCTGTTGGCTCTTCAGATTGATAAAGAGCGAGGACATTTCCAGGATCAGCGTTTCGAAATCGAGGCGATAGGTCAGGTTCCTCTCGATTTTTCGCCGTTTTCTGATCTCTTTATTCAGTATGAAGTTCCAGGCTGCAACAGCTGCAAGCATTAAAAGCGCAACGCCGGCGACCTGCAAGATACGCTTCCAGAAGCGTGCCGGGTCGATTCCGGGATCGTACTCCACATCGATCCAGTGCTTATGGATTTTGTTCTCTTTGTGCAGGGTGATCGATGCCAGCCCTTTGTTGATAATGGGCACCAGTTCCGGCCAGTCCTTGCGCGCGGCAAAGTGCAGCTTCTGATAATCGTGGGAGACCGGTGCGGCAACCTTGAGATTGGTCAGGTGTAACCTTCTGATCCAGTAGGTGGCCGAGGCGATGTTGCCCACAAAAACATCCGCCTCTCCGCCGGAGACGGCCCGCAACGCCTCTTGCAGGGTGAGGTAAAGGGCGGGTTGGATGGCGGTGTGGTCTTTGAGATACCCCGCATGGGATGTGTCGGCTTGAACGGCGACTTTAAGTCCGGCAGTATCTTTCAGGCCGGTGAAAAAGGGGCTGTCTGTGCGATTGATGATGACCCGGTGGAAATTGAGGTAGGGATCTGAAAAATGCAGGTAGGGTTTGCGTTCCTCGGTAACGGCCACGCAGGGCAGCAGATCCAGCTTTCGCTGCCTGACCGCCGTCAGGGCCTCTTTCCAGGTCAGATCGGGGACCACCTGCACTTTCAAGCCGAGTCGGCAGGTCAGTATTTTCACATAATCGGAGGCGATACCGCCATAGCCGCCGTCTTTGGAGTAAAATTCGAACGGGGCAAATTCAGGGTCGATCCCCAGCCGGATAGTGCCGTGATCCCGAATCCAGTTTGTCTCCTGCTCGGTCAGGCAGTTGCGCTGCTGCAGCGCGGCCGCTCCGTCGAGGGCGCATTTGGCCGAGATCCACCGGTTGAAAAGGGAAATCTTCTTTTTCTCCGGGATGGCGTCGATGGTTTTGTCCAGAATTGAAACCAGCTCCGGCCACCCTTTGCGCACCCCAAAACGTTGCCCCCACAACAGCATGTCATAGCGCGAGACCACCTTGAGGTTGGAAATTCCGTATTTTCTTGAGAGAAAATCATTGATACCCAAAACACCCACATACAGATCCGCTTCGCCGACGGAGACGGCCATCAGCCCGTCCTGGGGCGTATCGACCATATGCGACACGATGGAAGGATGTTCGGCCATGACCCTTTCAGCCGCAGCATACCCCTTGACCAGAGCTACTTTGTGACCGGCCATGTCTTCGGGACCGTCGATGGTCTGATTCTTCTCCCGGGCCATAATGACCAGCGGGGTGGGGAGATAAATTTTACTGAATTGCAGATAATCTTTCCGATCCCCGGTCTTTACGGTGGTAACCACGACGTCCAGGGATCCATCCCGCGCCCGGTCGAGGATCCGGACCCTCTTCAACCCTGGAACGACCTCCATTTCAAGGTCCAGCTGCCGACCCACAAGTGCTACAAAATCCATCGCCATACCCTGATAGGAACCGTCCCGGGCGATAAAGCTATAAGGCGCATAGTCGGGATCGACGCCGATCCGGACCCTCGGATGTGCCTTGAGCCAGGATTTTTCCTCTGGGGTGAGCGGCACGGCCCGCGCTTGGTCCTTGAATCGCCTTTGAAATTCAGTGCCGTTTAAATAGGCCGAGATGATCTCGTGAAAAACAGATTCGGGATCGTTTTTCAGGTTTTTCAAGTGGGTGTCGATCCGGCCAAGGATGTGGCGCCCATGCTGACTTGCTTTGGCAGTGGCGAATTTGAGCTGCACAGGATTGAACAACAGGGGCGTTTTTTTTACAGTGTAATTTTTTTCGTTGAGGGCGCCATACAGGCGGTTGACCACGCCGGCATCCGCGGCCGCGGAGTCGAGGAGTCCGAAGACGTCGTCATAGGCGTCCACTTCAATGTAGGTCAGATCGAGGTCGAATTTCGACGCCAGGCTCTTGATGCCGTCGCTGCCCTCGGTATGGATGCTCCCCCGCATCACGGCAACGGTTTTGCCTTGCAGATCCATCAAAGAATCGATGCTGAAGCCGTTTTTCGTATAGACCTTGCCCCAATTCAAAAATACGGTTTCACTGGAAAAATCATAGCGCCTCTGTCTCTCCTCGGAAAAGGCGACATCCACCATGAGCTCTATTTCGTTTTTCTCCAGTCTTTCCAGGCACTGGGACCAGGTTCCGAAAACATATTCCAGCCGCCATCCCTCTTCATGGGCAATGGTGTCGAGAATATCCGGAAAGATGCCGACCACCGTCCCTTGGGCATTGGTATATATTTTCGGCCGATTTTCATATGCGCCGACCCGGACCGTCAACGGTTCACCGCACCACCCGTTGCAAGAAAACAGAGCGATGGACAAAAACCCGAGCAACTTCAGGCCGAACTTAAACTTGGATGCAGTGGCATTTGCCAATGGGCGGCAGATGGCAAGGATATGGCATAATGGTATTGCCGGGGTCATATTGACACCTCCAGAAATAGGGGGAGGAGAGACCCAACACTCAATCCAAATGCTTAGGGTGGTGAAGCCGGTATTTGCATGATGTGTGGCGTTTTACTTTATATCAGCACGATTTATCGCCCGATTCTTGCTATACGTATGGCAAAACGATTGGGATTTTCTTTATAAATAGAGGAAAATACCCCATTTGTCAAAATTATTATGACCCGCGAGAGCCCTTAGCCATTATGGACACCTTTGATCCGGCCCGGATCGGGTTTCGACGCAAAGCATTGCGTATTCGCCGGCCAAAAGGATGTGGAAGGAGCTGCTTTGTCAAGCTCGGCCATGTAACAACTTAAAAATCCGAGATATATCGAAATTGGCTTTGTTAAGGGCACAACAAAAGAGGCTTGTGCAGATCCCTTTGTATATCCGTAACACTCCTGACAAATTCTTTTCTCTTTTATATTTTCATAATCCGGAACTATCATACGCGCCTCCTTTTTACAGCCTGTCTGTCGGCCGGTATCATCATCTGTTCTGTGGAGATTTGTTATTCAGCAAAATATATGCCGTGCCGCTGCCCACCATCCGATGAAATTGTCTTTTCATTTCAGCATACCGGACAGCCTGACTTTTGCAGTGGTAAATTTCTGTAATGATAGGTAAAAAACCCTGCCGGTCGGCGCAGATAAATTGACAAGCTACAATGGGCAATGGATTTGCGGCGTATCGATAGAGCGTAAACTGGGGTCGATTGGGGCAAAAAGAATCGGTAATCCCGTCATCTGTATATACCCCATGGTTTTTATGCAACTATGGGGTATATAGTGATCCGGCTTATTTGCTGCCGGCGCAACGGTTGATCATGGGAATTTGGTTATCACCCTCGGCGGGCATCAAATCGAAACAAAAATCGTCCTTTCTAAAGAGGGTGTCATTTTCACCCAGTACCAGCGCGTGCGACAGCACCTCGTCCATGTGTTCCACTGGAACGATTTCAATCTGTTTCAGTATGCTGGCCGGGATGTCGTGCAGATCCTTTTCATTGTATTTTGGAATGATAACCTTTTTGACCTCCCCCCTGTGCGCTGCCAGGATCTTCTCTTTCAACCCTCCAATGGGAAGAACATGACCCCGCAAGGTGATTTCGCCGGTCATGGCGACGTGGCGGTTGACGGCTCTTTTCGTCAGTGTGGATACAATTGCCGTGCACATGGTAATACCGGCAGAGGGACCGTCTTTGGAGATGGCCCCTTCCGGTACATGGATATGCAGATCGAGTTTGGTGTAAAACGCCTCATCGATCATCAGGTTACGCGCCCGGGAGCGTACATAGGTCACAGCGGCATTTGCGGATTCTTTCATGACATCGCCCAGTTTTCCGGTGACGGTGAGTTTTCCGCTTCCCGGCACCACCACCGTTTCAACGGCAAGCAACTCCCCACCGACCTGGGTCCAGGCCAGTCCGGTGGCCAGACCGACTTGATTTTCTTCTTCAACCCGGCCATGTCTGAACCGCGGCGGACCGAGGTATTTCCGGACCGAAGTGGCCGTCACCTTGAACACCGCTTTATCCCTGTTTTTCACGACCTCACGGGCGATCTTGCTGCAGATCGACGAAATTTCCCGTTTGAGATTTCGCACCCCGGCTTCGCGTGTGTATTTGCGGATCGTCTCCAGGATTGCGTTTTTGGAAAATGTGACTTGTTTGTCCGCCAGGCCGTTCATTTCGATCTGGTTGGGGACCAGAAA
>JASFKE010000314.1:0-5558 GCA_050118795.1 Desulfobacteraceae bacterium
GCGCATGGTTTTCGATGCGCTCGAGAATGGTTTTCGATCGCCGAATAACCGGATCCGGTATTCCGGCTAAACGGGCAACCTGTATGCCGTAACTGCGGTTTGTGCCGCCCGGAACTACTTTTCTTAAAAAAATGATTTTATCATTCCACTCCTTAACGGCGATATTGAAATTGCACACGCGCGTCTTGGACCGGGCCAGTTCGATCAATTCATGGTAGTGGGTGGCAAACAGGGTTTTCACACCCACATGGTTCACATCATGGAGATACTCCACCACCGCCCAGGCGATACTGAGTCCGTCATAGGTGCTTGTACCGCGTCCGATCTCATCCATCACGATCAAGCTCCGCTCCGATGCATTGTTGAGGATATTGGCCGTCTCCTCCATCTCCACCATAAAGGTGCTCTGGCCGGAAGAGAGGTTATCCAAGGCCCCTACTCTTGTAAAGATTCGATCGGTGATTGCAATGTTGGCCTTTGTGGCGGGAACAAATCCGCCGATCTGGGCCATGATGGTCATCAGGGCGACCTGACGCAATATGGTTGATTTACCGGCCATATTGGGACCGGTGATAATCAATATCTGGTTGGCGTCGTTGTCCAGCCGAATGGAGTTGGGAACAAAGCGTTCCCCCTTGATCATCTTCTCCACCACGGGATGACGACCGTCCTGTATGTCGATGATCCCCTCGCTATTGATCTGTGGCCTGCAATAATCGTTTTGTTCAGCCACCTCGGCAAGCGCCATCAGGCAGTCTAGGCGCGCGATATAGTCCGCCGTCATCTGAATCTCATCGCTGGTTTCCCGAACCTTTTGGCGCACCTCGTTGAACAGCTTCAGTTCAAGGGTGTTGCGGTGATCTTGCGCCCCCAGCACCTTGGTTTCATATTGTTTCAATTCGTCTGTGATATAGCGCTCGGCATTTACCAACGTCTGTTTGCGAATATAATGATCCGGCACGTGTTGGGTCCGGGTTTTAGGAATTTCGATGTAGTACCCAAACACTTTGTTAAAGCGCACTTTCAAGGCGTTAATGCCGGTGGCCTCTTTCTCCCGGACCTCCAAGTTGGCCAGATAGCTCTTGCCGTCCCGGCAGAGTCGAATCAGCTCATCCAACTCATCATGATAGCCGCTTTTTATCATACCACCCTCGGCGACAGCGGGCGGCGCATCATCCCGAATGGCGGCGCTTATGGTATGCGCCAGAGCCATGGGTTTATCTAGTGAGGGGCGGTGCAGGAACAGATCACTTCGAAACCCGTCGATGATCCGCCAGATATCCGGTAGTGCCAGTAGAGACTTTTTCAGCGCCACCAGATCCCGGGCATTGGCATGCCCCATACAGATCTTGCTGTTGAGCCGTTCCAGGTCATAGACGCGATCCAGGCAATCAACGATCTGGTGACGCAACGCCGCCTGGTCCAGGGCCTCTTCAACAGCATCCAATCTTTGGCCGATTTGGGCAGCGGATAACAGAGGATACCGCAGCCACTGTCTTAAGCGACGTCCGCCCAGGGCCGTAGATGTTTTGTCCAGGACCTGGATCAAGGTCCCCTGCTTGGAGCCGCTTCGGATACCCCTTTCCAGTTCAAGGTTTTGCCGGCTCAAGTGATCGATCACCAGGTGGTTATCTAAATTGTAGGAGACAATGCCATGTAAATGCTGAACAGACTGCTTTTGAGTCTCCCTGACATAGTGCAACAAAGCACCTGCGGCACCGAGCCCCGCTTTCATTTCATGACAGCCAAAACCTTCCAGGGTCAAGGTTTGAAATTGATCGATCAGCCGTTGCCGCCCACGTTTGATATCGAATATGGCGCCTTCCATCCAGTTGATCGATTTTGGATCGACTCTCTTTTCAATTTGCACCATCAACTTGTGGCTCTTCAAATCCACGGGAAGTAAAATCTCACTGGGGTCAATGCGTTGCAACTCTTCCAGTATTTTGGCGGTGTCAAAGGTTTCCGCCACCCGGAAAGCGCCCGTGGAGATATCCAGGTAGGATATTGCCGAGAGTTCTTTTTCAACGGTCAGGGCCAAAAGGAAATTGTTGGATTTGGCATCCAGCAATTCGTTTTCAATGATCATCCCCGGTGTAACCACACGCACCACTTCACGTTTTACGATACCTTTGGCCGTTGCGGGGTCTTCAACCTGGTCGCAAATAGCGACCTTATGCCCGCTATCGATCAATCGCGCAATGTAAGCCTGTGAAGCTTTATGGGGCACTCCGCACATGGGAACCGGTTGTGCATCATTTTTATTGCGCGACGTCAACGCGATCTCTAAAACCCTGGAAGCGACGATTGCGTCTTCGAAAAACATCTCGTAAAAGTCGCCCATGCGATAAAAAAGGATGGCATCTTTGTACCTCTCCTTTATCGCCAAGTATTGTTGGATCATGGGGGTGTTTTTGGGTTTACTCATCTTCTAAGAAAGATCTTCCCGGGTTGGGCCGGTGACATATGAAGTTACTTTTCAAGGAAGTACCCTATGGTAGTTCTATTTAGTGTGTGGAGATGTTTATGGCGTTGGATTGCTTTGGGTTTCAGCCGTCTTATCGACACCCTCTTGCGCCTGTGTCGGATTATCCGCCACCTCAGCAGCGGGCGCCGCACCATCGCCGCCCTTGAGCAGTTCAACCTCCTGGGTCAATTTGGCGATGGTCTTATCGCGCTCGTCGATACCGGCCTGGAGCGCATTGATATTCTTTTTGGCGCGATAGAAGTTGTACCGACTGACCATATAGATCATCATCATGATCAGGACGCTGATGCCGACAAATATAGCGATAATCGCCCCATTTGTCAGCTCCGGAGTTACGCCATGGTAGAAACCTAGATTTATCTGCAAGACGTGCTTACTGGAGAAAAAAGCAAGGTTTTGGTATACGACCAGCCCGAGGAAAATAATAAGTATGAGCCATAAAATATATTTGAGCTTCTTCATTAAATTTCTCCCTGAAAATCAGTGGATTGGCGATTAAGTTGCAATAATGCTTACAATTTCCCTACCCAAAACTCAAGATCTTTTTTCCCTGGCGCAATCACCTTTTTATCTTGTAAAAGCCTGTTTTATAAAGTTTTTTATTCATATTTCGCAGGCAATGCCTATTTGTTAAGCCCCGGCGTTGCGCCCGGCGAGGTGATCTCGACCTGCCCCCACATTCCCATTTTTTCCTCGATGATGATCAAGATTCCAATCACGCCCGGGATGGTTCGGCCCAGCTCTATGGCCGCTTCAATATCCCCAGGGCGTCTGATCTGGTTGCCGATGGCAGTGGCAGCGGCATCGGCCTGGGCGCAAGAGCTGCTCAAAACACAAACGGCATCCGCTTTTCCGTAACTGATGGAATGCCCCACCGTACCGGATGAGGTACAGATAGAGATGGGCGATTGGGATGATTGAATCCTTAAAGCGATTTTAAGGCTCAAAGGCGATCGCCCTGCATATATTCCGACGGTCACGTCGCGTCCCGTGGTCAAAAATATATCCCCACCGTTTTCAATGATGATTTCATCTGTCCGGTCTAAAAGTGATCGTCCCACCTTTTCCGCCATGGCTCCGGCAACCGCAGCCATCGGACCGACGGCTGCATTTTTACCGGCCTGTATCATCTCCCGGACAATGGGGGGGGCCAAGGGGTCGTACGGCCATGGTTGGAGCGCAAGGCCGAAGCCGGGATGACGGCGAATATACCCCTCGATATAACCGCGTTGCTCGATAATCGATTCCCGGACAGCGGTCCGGGTTATGTGGTGGGCATAAATATTCAGATCGGTCTCTTGCACCGCCACCTTTACGGAGGGCAGATGCCCGTCTACCAATTTTCGGTAAGTGCGCTGGTGATGACATTTAACCATATCAAAAGGTTCGATTTCGTTAGATGGATGGTCGCAAGTTTTCCGGACATTGATCTAAAAAATAGCGGTCCGTCATGCCGGCGATAAAGTCCCGGACCACTTCAGCCGGATGGTGTGATTGAACATAATCTTGGGACATATCCTTTAAAAAACCGACAAAAATCTGACTGCGACGATTCTCTTTTTCAAGATCCTCCAGATAGTGGTCAAACAAAAAATCGAAGAGTTTGCGAATGGTTGCTGTGTATTGTTTGATGCGGGTATTCAAATAGATTCGCTCCAAATTAAACGTTTTAAGCCGTTTCAACGCGAAAGAGACCTCATCGCCCAACGCGACGGAGCCGGTCTCATGGCTATGCTTGATAATATCGGTGACCAAATTGTAGACGATGGTGCCATTGCTGTTGCCCAGCACCTTTTCGACATCGGGTGGAATTTCGGATCGACGGATCACATCGAGTCGAATGGCATCTTCCAAATCACGGCCGATATACGCCACCGTATCGGCCATACGCACCACACACCCTTCCAAAGTCATGGGCATCAGCGTTAAGTTCGCCTCTTTTTTCTTCTTCTGCATCTCGCCGGCGAGGATATCGAAAGATTTATCGGTTTGGGGGGCCAACACCTGATTATGGATTTCGCCGTCATGGCATAATATCCCGTCCAAGGTCTGCAGAGACAAGTTCCAGCCCCTGCCTTTGCGTTCAACGCAGTCAAGAAACTGAATACTCTGTACGTTGTGTAAAAAATGGCCGATTCCGGCCTGGTGGCACTTTTCACTTAAAAAACGTTCGCCATCGTGCCCAAAAGGGGTATGGCCGATATCATGGCCCAAAGCGATCGCTTCGATCAAATCTTCATTGAGCCCCAAAAAGCGCCCAATGGTGCGGGCAATTTTGGAGACCAATTGAACATGCAGGACCCGATGGGTAATATGATCGTTTTTAATCAAATAGAACACCTGGGTTTTATCGATATACCGTGTATAGGCGCGTGAATGCAGGATCCTGTCGGCATCGAGGGCATAAGCCTGGCGGTAGCCGTCCTGCAACCGCTTTTCAGGCGTTCTACGCAGCGCATCCGCGCTTAGGGCTGCTTGATCGGAAAGCATGCGCTTTTCTCTCCGATCCAACTCCTGATTGAGCCTGTCCAGAATACCGGCCACTTAAATCTCCCCCTGCTGGATCAATTGGGACATCAATTGTGTATAATCGATGCCCGCCTGGCGAAAACCTTGACGTCCGTACTTCATATTGCCTTCTAAAACATAATAACGACCCGAGTGCATGCAAATATCGATACCCACATCGTCCCACCGGCATTTTCGTGCGGTATGCAGTGCCAATTCAATGGCCTGCCCGGGTACAGGAGATAGATCCACGCCCCCCCCGGCCCCCAAGTTGGTGCGGTGGTTTCCCGGCGCTGCAATGCGCCAGTAAGCAAGGGCGACTTTTCGGCCGATCACAACGACGCGTATGTCTCTGTCTATGGGCAGGTATTCCTGGATGTAGGCGGGGCCGGGAATGCGAAAATATTTTGCCAACTCCAGATGCGAACGAATCAAAAATACACCGCGCCCCAGCGCAGACCCCCTGGCGATCTTGGCAATGAAAGGAAAATCAAACAGCTCCAATATTTTTCCCTTTTGCCGTTTTCCGTAAAACACCCGGGTGTGCGGATGATCGATCCCG